>CAUQMN010000324.1:0-2509 GCA_963518765.1 uncultured Campylobacter sp. | reverse complement strand
ACGACTCAAAGAGTCTAACCAGAGTAGATAAGGGTATGTGGGAAGATGGGGATGAGGGGGTAAAGGTTTTAATAGATATAAAAGACTATCCATTTACGCTTAGTATGTTAAAGCAGGTATTTACCGATATAAAAAAAGATCAAGAATATATCCTGCAAGAGATGGTAGATGAGCTAAACAGAAGAGACACGGACGGAGTACAGATGTATATCAAATATAAGCTTGATACCAGACATAGGCTGGAGCATTTCTTTGGGCAAGCCTATAAAGAGGTTGGAGGAAATAAACTTCAACTAAGCGAGAATATATTATATAAAAACGCAGATAGACTCAGAACTGTTTTTAGAAGCAAATTTAAAGAAAATCCAAATAAAGCGGACGAACTTATTGCTATTGAAGAAGAGGATAGACCTAAAGCCATAGCTAACTATGTTTATAGCGATAAAAATGGCAATCAAGGCGGATATGATGGTTGGAATTTCATAGGCAGGGGCTTTTTTCATTTAACTGGGAGAAGCGGCTACTCAAATTTCAATAACTATATTAATAAAAATTTTAATACTGAAGATAATATAGTAGAAAATCCAACTTTAGTAGCCGAATATGGAAAGTACGCGATAATGAGTGCTGCATGGTTTTGGCTTTCTAATAATCTACACAAAATAGCAGATGAGAGTAAAAATGACTCAAATAATGAAAATGTAGTGGATAAAATAACTTATGTTATTAATAGGGGGACCGACGACCAAAGCAAAAGAGATAGAAAAGAAAATTACACGAGGATTAGAAATGCTGAAATTTTTCAAATTTTTAAATAGTGCATTTTTATTAGTATCATTACTAACTTGTAACGGTATGGGAAAAGATGAAATACCAAATTTTAAATACAAAGACACATCTAACTATTATTTTAAAATAGGCAGCGATAGCTATTCTGTAAAGATTTTACGTAATTATAATGAGGACAACCTGGGGCGGGCAATAGACATAAAAGAGTGTGCCATTATTTACAAAGAGAAAATGAAAAAATGGAGTTTTTGTTACGACGATATGTCTATGTGGAGCGTTACGGCTAATGGCAATATAATTGAGTTTAAAGGCGGAGCTCAGGACAGAGACGGAAACATAGTGGATTTTTATATACTTTTTAAAAATTTAGCCACAGAATTTTATTTATACGATTACACTTGGAAATTTGGATATATAGATGAAACTACAAACGATGAAAAAATTAATAAAGTAGAAAATTACTACGCAGATCATGGTAAAAAGAATAGACTTTATATAAATCAAATCACTCCAAAAATTCTTAATGACATGAGAAAAAACTTTTATAAAAATAAGTAGTAATTATGTAATTTGAGCAAGGTATTTAAAAAGCAAATATATTTAAGAAATTTAAATAAAAGGATAAAAAATGAAATTTAAAATACTGCTAACAGTATTAGTTGTTTTAAATTTACACTCGTTTGAGCCTTTAACGCCCGGTAAGGCTACCGAAAAAGCAAGTGATGAGTATGGACAGGTTGATACAGGGGTATGGTGCAACGCAGACTATGGTAGCGGCTCTATACCTCCCAGCTTTAAATGCTATGATGCCAAAGGCAAATATAAATTTAAAGAGTTTTCTTTAGAAGACTTTATATGCCAGTCGGACACTGCTGCTTTTAGAGATAACTATTTTAGCGATCTTTATAATCTGATAGTGAAAGAAAATCCGAAGTTAAAAGATAAAGCGCAGAAGATAGCTAGAGAGAGGATAGCTAAAACTCAAAAAGAGTGTATAAATAAATTTTCAAAAGAGTTTAAACAAGATTGTAAATTAACCTTTAGTATATCTGGCGCTATTCATTGTTCTAGGTCATATTATAGAAGCTATACAGCCAAAATTGCACTTATGCTCTATGAGAGCGATAAAGATCTTTTTAAAAGAATTTACGATGAAGACTATGAGTATTTTAAAGAGGTATTTGAAGATACCTTAAAGTATGTGCCTATACTTCATTCCGAAGCAGGATTAAGCGGTATTAAAAAAACGGACGATAAGCCTTATGCCGAGTTTTTAAGAAAATATGATAACTATACCGGTGATTTTGATAGATACAAAATACATGATCTACTCTATATAGTCTTAATCCAATACTCCCTAATAGACGAAAAAGGTCATTTAGTATTGCCAGAGGATAGAAAGGAAGAAGAGGATTAACGTAATTTTTAGAGACACTAAAGCATTTTTGAGTAAGGATACTAAGATGGTATGCGCAAAGCGCTTTTGGTATCTCTTGTTGCCGTAAATAAGTTATTCGCACTATATTCTTAGCATATATAATTTACTAGATATCCAAAAAGCTTCTAAATAAAATTTGGAATGAAAGTACGGCTATTTACTGTGCCAGCATATTAAATATACACAAAAACCGATGACCGTGGCAAGGCCTTGCAAATATTGTATGATATCTATGAGAGATACACCTTACTCCGCTCTTACTTCTCCGCCTATGACGGTTAT
>CAUQMN010000323.1:0-2519 GCA_963518765.1 uncultured Campylobacter sp. | reverse complement strand
TGCATTAATATAGCCCCTCTAAAATTGTTACTCGTATAAATGGTGGCAACAGAGATATTATTTTCTGAGACTCTACCCTAGAACCAAACTCATATTTACTAAAATAATTTATAAATAAATAACTAATAATAAAATTTAAACTATTTAGTGCAGATTCGCAATCCGAGTCTTCAATTGATTCTTTTAAATTGATATCTAAATGCGTTGCTGCGTTCCCTAAATCTACTAAAATTTTAATATGTTTTTTAATCTCGTCTGATAAGATTGCATTAGGTAGTTTCTCATCAAATCTATCATTAAATTTCCCCAATTGGAAATGATTATCTATTTGAAGTAATACTCGACATAGAATTTCAGTGTATTGCCTAATAAGGGTTAAGCGTCCTCGATTAGATAAACCCTTTAAATAGAAAATATCACTTAGAATTTCTTCTGATACATCTGCATATCTTTTCGGTAAAATTGCCATATTTTTCCTTATTAAATTGAAATTGCATTTGCTAGTAATTTCAGTATTTACTCCTTCATTTTTATCTTTTTTGGGCTAAATTTACGGCGATATTATAGCAAACGAAGACTTAATAAAAGCTATTTGACGGATGTAAATTTGACAGAGAGCAGAAGACCGAATGGATTATTTATATTTAAGCCACCCTAAAGACGGCTTAAATTCACCTCTCAAAAACGAAAATTTTATTCGCTCCATTTTCTCTCTCGTCGCGACGTAGAATTTGCCCTCTTTGATAGCGAGTGCATGAGCATCGCTCACACCTTCAAAGCTATAAACTTCTACGATCTTTCTACTGCGCGGATCGAGTTTTAGGATGTTTGAGTATTGCTTTTAAAGTAGATAAACAAACTTACCTTGTGCGTCCATACCCGTGACGTAGTAGTCGCCTATGTCTCTGCCATCTTTTACGCCGATGGTCTCGTCAAAGCTCTCGGCACGAACTCGCTCGATAGTAAATTATCGGCATCGCTAAAGCTCGCCACGCTCCAGCTTTGCTTGATATCATCAGGCACACTCGCGATGAAAAACTCGCCGTAAAAGCCCGAGTGATTCCAGCTTAGGATATACTGTTATTTGGCGCGCACGGTAGAGTAGCGGTCTTTGAAATCAAGCGTGAAATTTTCGTATCCGTCGTGCGGATAGTGCCACGCTTTGTTTGCCTCCTCCCTGCTTTGATTTGGCGCGGGTTTGAAAAACTCATAGGTTTTGTTGTAGCTCATCGCGCCGATCGAGCCTTTAAAAAAGCTCGCTGCGACGGTGTCTTCCATCTGGATGATCCAATCAGGCGTACTTCGTAGATAGCTTTTTACGGTTTTTAGCTAGCCGCCCATTTCGTAGAGCTCGAATTTTAGCGTGCCGAGCAAGAAGCTTCCGCTCGCCGCGTCGTAGTCAAGTCCCGTGACGGGATTACTGTTGTTTAAATTTAACGTTATCTCGCCGCTTTTGCGTAGCGGGGTTAAATTTGTTACTGCGCCGTCCGCGGGATTTAGGTTAAATTTGGCGCCGAATGCCAGCGCGGCGCACAATAGGGTTAAATTTAGAAATCTTTTCATATTTGGTCTCACTTTGGTAGATTCGGTAGTTTTAGATTCCGGCTTTCGCGGAAGTATATCTGGTCTCCTCCCAGCAGTCAAGCTCCCAAAACCACTTGCAAGGATCGATGCTCGTGCGAGAGGGCGTCGTGGAGGCCAGAGACGGAGGCTGGCCTGCGGTGATTAAGGCTTGCACGCAGTTAAAAGCCATGATGATAGCAAAGGCTGCCACAGCTATCTTGCCTAGCGCAAAGTTCGGCAAAACCGCACCGTATGCGCCTTCTTTGCTTTTTTGCATTATTTTGCCTACGTTTTTGACTAACAGCAAAATCACGCCTAAAAAGATAATGACGCAAAAATGCACCACTACGACCCAAAACTGCGTATGCGTGCCTAAAATTTCAAGCCCGAAGCCCTGATTTATGTCTAGGTATCCGCCGCCCGTACCGTCTAGGCTGTAATATCGTAAAGCCCAAGGTGTGCTAAAAAGAAGGTTGTGGTTTTTGACACTATTGATCGTGCAGTAAAAGTCTTTTTACGTGAAAGTAAAAACTTCTAGAAAATTCACAAAAAAGTGCATGGTTATAATACAAAAAACCTACTAAGCATTTTGATGTTATTGGAACGCAACGCAAACATTTCAAAAAGTACGACGACAGTTAACTCCAAATTAATTTCAATGCAACCTTTGCGCAACTGTAACGTAACTGAGAAATAACTGTAAAATACTCAATATATTGTCCCCTATAAATCATTAGGCTCAACGGAACTTAAGCGGATTCTCTCTTATCAATTTCAACAATTTCTGATATAGGTTTTCCTGTATAGTTTTAGTATTATATCTAAATTCACATTCCTTTGGATGAAGCAAGAAATTCTCTTTCTTAATGCCTTTAAATTTAGATAATCTATGTTTAGCATATCCCCTTCTGCTTGCAGTAGCAAGACGAAGTCGCAGCTAAAAGTTTTCTATACCG
>CAUQMN010000322.1:0-2519 GCA_963518765.1 uncultured Campylobacter sp. | reverse complement strand
TTTTGCCCATTAGCTGGATATAGCCCTCGTAATCTTTTAAATCATCATTGACGTATCTTAAAATTTCATCTCTATTTTTTCTCATCTGATAGCTCCAATCTTTTACCGTTTTTCATGACTTCGCCTTTAAAAAATCCATATCCTTTAGTAGTTGCTCCACCAAGCGGTAAATGTCCTTTGATTACATCATTTAAAGCGGTCTCAAACGCATCTAAAGATGCCTTTGACACATTATTTTTTACTAAAATTTCGACACAAAAACCGCTTCTTTTTTTACCCTTTTTATCTACTTTATCTGACTCTATCTCAACTTCTATCTCAAAATTATTTCGTTGAGCGATAGCTTTTTCTTGAAACAAAGCGCTATCAATCACTCCGCCGGTAAAACGATCGATGCTTATATGCTCAAAAACCTTCGTATCTTTTGCTTCGTCGTAATCCAAAAAGCAATCGCTGATTAAAATTTTGCCTTTGGCTCCTTTTTCGGTTTTGCTCTTTTCATAGCCGAAAATTTCTCTTACCGCTTCGTTTTCACTGCCGATCTTGGCTTTTTCGCCGAATTGTTTATTGATTTTATTAAAATGAAACGCCGTTCGGTGCGATAATGCGCCTTTTACCGAGCTTGCGGGGATTAGAATTTTACGTTTGCCAAGGCATTTGCTTTCATAGTCTATCACGCACTCAAGAGCGGGCGTTTGATCAGCGTCCTTGTCGCCAAAACCGCTTCCAAACATAAAAAAATCATCGGGCGAAATTTTGAGCTCGTATCTTAAAAATTTATCATTTGCTTCATTTTTTAAATCAAAATCCAAAAAGATATCGGAGTTAAAATTTAAACTACTAGAATACTTATCAGCCTCAAACTTACCCCATTTTATTTTTAAAATTTCCAAAGAACCAAAGCCTTTAGAGCTTCCGCCGCCAAGCCTTAGCGTAGGATCGCTAAGCAAATTTAAAATTTTATCAAACTCCTCTTTGCTTCCATCAAGCTCAAGCGAAAATTTAAACCTAGTTCCTTTAAATACGACTTCTTCGTCAAATTTCCCCGCGTCTTTTGCCGAGCCGTTTGCGCCTATAGCGACATGATCTCTAATCGGCAAAATATCAAAAAGTCGCAAAAACTCGCTCTTTTGCAAAAGCAGCTCTTCGCAAACCATGTCTTTTTCATCCAAAAGCAAAGCGTTTGAAACGATGAACTTTGAGCCTTGTTGCCTATCTGGATCACGCTCGTCTTTTGTGCCAAAAATCTCATTTGCGCCCTCTTTACCGACACTATCTTCAAATGCTCTTCGCAAAATTCCGGCTAGCGAAGTACCAAGAATCATAGGCAAGCCGTTCCAATCTCTTTGCACGGGCGCATCCAAAAACAGATCATTTTTGCCACCGCCGACTTTTAGCGGAGTTTTAGCCTCTATGATAACGTGCGCTAAAAATCTTTTCATTGCTTTTCTCCTGTGATTTTTTGCATTTGCATTGATAAAAGTAGAGCAAATTTAAGCTGGCAAGGATCGCCTGCTACTGCTTTTACTAGCGTATCGCCGCACCCGCCTTTTACTAGGATGATTTCATCGTTTATTTTTTCGCAGTCCCAATTTTCTCTTCTTATGCCATTTCGCATAAATTTAGATATTTGAGCCGCTATATTTTTGTTTTTCCCTGCAGTAGTTTGATTTTCTATTTCATCGCCTTCATCATTTAATACCTTATCGCTAACGGCAACCTCTTTACATATTGATCTTATCGCGCCCCACTGTGATTTTGGAGTTTTGCTAAATTTGTCTTTATGGCTTTCTATAAAATTAGCCACCCTTTCAGCCATTTCAAGAGCTTGTTTTTTCGTGCCCTGCTTTTGCTCTAAAAATTTAGCCAGATCGCTTTTGATCGGCATTTTTTTGGATGAGTGCTCAGTCTGCGCTTCTTTTTGGAATTCTATCGGGTTATCCTTCGCATCGCCGCCGTTTAAAAACCATGGATTTATCAGCACTTCGCCAAAACCCTCGCTCAAATACGCTCCGACGCCGTTTTTTAGCGCGGCTATTTGCTCGGTACTTAGATTTTTTATAGCGATCACGCTACCTTTATTTATGCAGGCTCGTTCATAGTCTTTTGTAGCTCTAGCACCGTTATAAGGGGTGAAATTTGAAATCCTAATCTGCGTCTTTTCGTAATCGACATTATTTGCTCCCAAATTTGGCAAAATGTATTTTACGTCGTAGCTTGGACTGCCGTTTTCATCGATTAACGCAAGGCGAGATCTAGCATAAACGAAAATATATCCTTCAGGCGGCGTAAAGCTTTTGATTTCGTCTGTATTTTCACCTATAAATTTAATCTCTACCGCCCCATACTCAGCGCTTTTTGATTTGCCGAGCCTAGTTGAGCGCACTAGCGTTTCTTTTACGCGGTTTATGTCGTCTTCGCTTACGCTAAGCTCAAATTTAACGCTAAATCGCCATTTCGTCCCGGCTCTAAACGCCTCATAGCCGTACATTTGGCTATTCATAGAGCGTCTTTTGCTC
>CAUQMN010000321.1:0-2519 GCA_963518765.1 uncultured Campylobacter sp. | reverse complement strand
GCCCTAGGCGTGGGCGTTTCGGTGGTGCTTATTTTATTTTACGATCAGTCCTTGATGATTACTCGCGGCGCTAAGTGCGAGTTAACGGAAAAGTAATTTTACTCGTCGTCTCTTCCGTGCCTTTAAATGATTTTTGCTTCGCTACACTCGCAACTGTAAGCAGAACGTAAATTTCGCCCTGCGACAGACTACATGCCTAGTCTTGGGACGAAATTTACTTCAAAGCATTTAAATTCATCGCAAGACGCTTTCGTTTGGTTTTTGAGCGGTGTATTATCCCGCGTGCTTCCGCTTATCTTTTTTACGTTAAAATTTGATAATCCGTAAAATTTGTAATAAATTTATCTCTCAAAACTTGGCTAAATTTGATAGCCTTTCCTATATTTACCCTAATTTTTTTTTCAAATTTGCCGATATAGCTTAAAACTCGTTTTAAAGGATTAAAAATGATAAGCGGCGTAAACGGATTTAACGCAAACGTAAATTATGATTTTAGTAGCTCTCGCGGGCAAAATTTAAAACCTCGCGAGGAAAAAGAGGCTATAAATTTAACCTCAAATCAGGCTTCGAATATGGCGGTCGCGCAGCCGAATTTGACAAATCAAGCGAATCCGAAAGATAACGGAAATGCCCTAAATCAAAAGATAAAATTTAACATCAAAGAGATGCAAGCGGCCATCAGGGAGATAAAAAAGCTCCCGCCCGGCGCACCGGCTAATATACGAGGCGTTTTTTCTCTGAGCGGATATACTCTGGACGAAAAGATAAGCGTATGGGGTAAGATAAGCGGGTTAGACGGCTCTTTTAGTAGGAGCGAAGCGGAAAATCTGAAGAAATTTATAAATAGTAGCGGGGCGTTTGGTTTCGATAAACTTACTCGGGATTTGGCGGGATACGATACGACCAACGTCGATGAATTTACGAAAAAATACATAAACCGCGAATACCCATTTTTGGGCATAGAATATAATGCAGGGAATAAGGGGATGGAAATCCTCGACTCCGATATGAGCGTGGACGAGTTTAAGGATAGGTGGGCTGAATATACCGTGCTGAAGCGTTTGGGCGAGAGCGGCGCGGAAAGAATATCCGTAGACGGCGAAAATATCGCGATAGTCATTAATAAAAACAAGGTTCCCGTGGAGTTTATGGAGCTTGAGAGTATCGAGTATAAGGACGAGCAGAGTAAAAAGGCGTTTATAAAATTCGTACGAGATGCGATAGAAAAGGGTCTGGATATACAAAATCTGCTTGAGGGCAGGGCTGAATTTAAGGAAAATACAAGCGAGGCGACGGCGTTTAAACCCATCCAAGCCACTAGTAAAAGCAAGACTTACGTAGATAAAGACATCAGACGAGAATTCTTTGAAAATTTCCTGAAAGCCGAACAAGAAAAGGGGACGGATATAATGGAGCTTTTAAGAAAACTAGGTAAAATGGGACTTGATCTAAAAGTCTAAGGAAATACCGTGAAAATACGAATCTACTATGAAGATACCGATGCGGGCGGCATAGTCTATCACGCAAACTATATAAAATACTGCGAAAGGGCGCGCAGCGAGATGTTTTTCGGCTCGGAGGTTAAGCCTTTTAGCAAGGACGGATGTTTTGTCGTGAGCGAGATTTGGGCGAAATTTAAAAAACCGGCCGTCCTGGGCGATCTGCTCGAGGTAAAAACGAGCGTGGCAAGCCTAAAAAAAGCCTCCGCGCTCATAAATCAAAAAATTTATAAAATCGCAAATTTGAGCGGCGAATGCGAACCCGAGCTCGTCTTTGAAGCGGACGTCGAAGTTGCGTTCGTTAGCAACCTAAGGCCGGCTAAGATGAGTGAGGAGATAGTGGATTTTCTCTCCTCTTATTGCTCGTAAAAGCCGTATTCTCCAGCTTTTAAAGCCTTTGTATCATAGATTATCTGCGAGTCCTCGACGCTCTCGCTAAAAAGCCTTTGCGCGCCGCGGTTTAGATAGGTCGCGTAGATGTAGTCAAGCCCGGCGCTAGCTGAGTAACCCACCCAGTTAAAGTTCAAATTTTGCCCCAAAATTTCATTGTTTGAGTCCAGCGCGCCGTCGGTTTTGGAGATCGAGTTTGCTATATAGAGCTTTTCTCTATCTTGCGGTTGCATGAGTTTAAAGATACTCGGCGCGTAGTTGATCTGCGTGCTTAAAAGGGCGTTAAATTTGACGTCGTAAAGGCGCATCTGAGAGCTCACCATCGAGGCTTTCACGAGCGGAACGTTTAGGAAAACGGTTGCGCCGCTTAGTCTCGAGTTGCCAGATAGCATTGACTTTAGATCGGTGACGCCGTTTGCGATCTCGTTTTCGTAGGCTAGCCCGCCGCTAAGCTCGTCAGCGTAGCGATTTAGCGCCGCTCCTAGCGCGCTGCCGTCTGAAAACGCCGCAACTTGGCCGTTTGAGAAATTTAGCAGCTTCTCGACTTGCCCTTTGTAGTCTATACCGCCGAATATCAAATTATCCTGCGGCGAATCGACGCTAGAGATGTGCAGAGTCGGCACAAAAGCA
>CAUQMN010000320.1:0-2527 GCA_963518765.1 uncultured Campylobacter sp. | reverse complement strand
AAATTTGACGGAATAGACTTTGAGCAAACCGTCGTTTTGCTTGCGAATTTAACCCTTCAAATCGTTTTGCTAGACGTGATTTATCAGACTTTTTTTACGTTGTACTGCGGCGCGACGATGGGCAAAATAGCTATGAAAATCGTCTGCGTAGACGTAAATTTGCTCGACAAACCGAGCTTTTTAAACTCCTTAGTCCGCGCCTTTATGCGTATCGTTAGCGAAAACTTGTGCTTTCTTGGTTTTGCATGGGCGTTTTCAAATCCATTATTTCAAACGTGGCAAGATAAGGCCGCGAAAACGGTAGTTATAAATGTTTACTAGAATTTTTTCGTTATTAATGTTTGGGGCTTTTAGTTGCTTTGCGGCTCAAAATTTCGAGCTTTTGGCCGATGACGTAAAACGCGATAAGGGTATAGTTACTGCAGATAAAAATGTGCTTGTGTATTCGCAAGATTATTTGATGAGCGCAGATAGAGCCGTTTACGATCAGCAAAAAGAGATTTTGGAGCTTTTCGGTAACGTAAATTTGATAAGAAATAAGGACGAAATCTCACGTTGCTCGTATGCAAAGATCGATCTAAATAGCAAAGATAGCAACTATGAGACGCTATTTATGATGAACCGCGACATGGAAGTCTGGATGCAAAGCGACGAGAGCAATAGCACTTCTAAGTTTTATGAGGTAAACGGCGCAGTCGTGTCAAGCTGCAATGTCCAAGATCCGGACTGGAAGATTAAATTTAGCAGCGGTAAACTAAACCGCGAGAGTAAATTTTTACATCTATTTAACCCAGTATTTTACGTCGGAAACGTCCCTGTGTTTTATCTGCCATATTTTGGCTTTTCAACCGATACTCGCAGACGTACCGGGCTTTTGCCGCCGGAGCTTGGCTACGGTAAAAACGACGGATTTTACTATAAACAACCGATCTACATCGCCGAATACGACAGTTGGGATTTACAGTTTGATCCGCAAATTCGCACTAGACGCGGTACGGGTATTTACGGCACGTTTAGATTTGCCGATTCGCCTTATTCTAGGGGTTCGGTGACGCTCGGCGCTTTTAGAGATACCGAGGGATACCGCCAAAGACAGATCGAGAAAAACTCGCTAAGACTCCCTCTGAAAAATAAAACGCATAAGGGCGCTGATGTAAAATATGAGCGAGATAGACTCGTTAAGCACCTGATAAACGAGGATTTACAGGAAGGCTTATGGCTCGATGCGACGGTACTAAACGATATCGACTATATAAATTTGAAAAAGCGAGGCTCGGGTAGCGACGATAACCCTCTCGTAACCTCAAAGCTAAACTATTTTCTAAGTAGCGATAAGCACTATTTTGGCGCATATGCGAGATATTACGTAAATACCTCAAAAATCGGTAGCCCAAACGAAAACAAAGATACGCTTCAAGAGTATCCAAGCTTCCAATATCATAAATTTACCGACAGCTTTATTTTGCCTAACGTGCTTTACTCAGTTGATTTAAGCTCGCATAACTACACGAGAAGAATCGGCGTAAAAGCGACGCAGTATGAGTTTAATCTGCCGGTTTCTTTTCACCTACCTTTGGCGGACGATTATCTTAAATTTTCTTACTATCACTATCTATACGCCACTCACGTGGACTATGCAAAAAAAATGTATCGCCCGACCGGAGATGAGGATAGAAGCGCAAATTATATAGAAAACTATCACAAATTCTCGCTTTATACGGACCTGGCTAAAGCTTACGAGAGCTTTTATCATAGCGTGAATTTAGGCGTTGACTACGTCGTAAAAGCCTACAACGAAGGCGACCTGCCCGATAAATACGAAACTGCCGAGGATGACGGTAACGTATACGTCTACGATATGCTCGGACGAAAATACCAAAGCTTTATAAATCCTCAGCATACTAGAGACGAGATTTCAGCCAGAGCGACGCAGTATTTCTTTAACGAAAACGGAAGAAAATTTTTGCGTCATACGATTTCGCAGGGTTATTATACCAAAGAGAACAAGCGCTCGAATTTGAAAAACATAATCGGCTGGTATCCGCTAGCGAATTTGTCTTTTTACAACAGACTCGAGTACTCTTACGACAATAAATACTTTGAAAAAATTCAAAGCGGCGCGAGCTATACGCACGATAAATTCGGCGCTAGCCTCTGGCATACGATGCAAAGGAAAAATGCGCAGGAAAAACAAAACTACTTGCATCTAAACGGTTACGTCGAGCTTCCGCATAACTATAGACTATTTAGCGGTACTCAGTACGACCTCGAGCGCGACTACAATAAGCAGTGGCAGCTAGGCGTCTCTCACCGCAGAAAGTGCTGGAATTATACCTTTGTCTATGAAGAGGAGCTTGAGCCTACGACGACCACGAGCGGAACGGCCGCCAAAAAATCAAGAGGAGTTTACTTCTTTATAAATTTCTATCCGATGGGCGGCGTGCACTACGACTTTTCGGTAGGGCAGACGACGCAGGGCGGCAATGAGTAGCTACGAAGACTTTATGTTTGAAAACCAGCTCGAAGC
>CAUQMN010000319.1:0-2535 GCA_963518765.1 uncultured Campylobacter sp. | reverse complement strand
AATTTAGCCAAAACGCAGTAAAATTCGAGTGACAAATTTAGCAAAAGGAGCGATCGTGGAAAATTTATTGTTAGCGCAGCTGTGCGAGGCGCTACCGCAGGGCATGCAAGTACCAAGCGAGATAGAGGCGCTTTATGCGTGGATCGAAGCAAACGGCTTTTATGACGACGTAGGCGGGCGCAGACGCGGCTATCTCTACCCGCAGGATCGGCTACGGCAGAGCTGGAGCGACGATGAGCGCGAGGGCGGCACGGACATCGTCTTTTTCACGGATGATCCGAAAAATCGCGACGAGGAGCTAAGGTATTGGTTTTACGGCGAGGATCGCGAGCTTGCCGCGGAGATCAAGCAGCGGCTTTGCGTGTTCGCGGGCAGCGGCTCGGAGGGCTCGATGTGCGCGCTGTGGCTGGACGATGCGGGCGAGACGAAGATCGTACACATGGGCTCCGGCTCGGGCTCGAGCATGACCTGCATTTTGGCTCATAGCGGGCTTGATTTTTTACGGCTACTTGCGATAGGATACGACGAGATATGCTGGAGCGAGGCTTTTAGCTCGCCGCCAAATAGCGACGAAGACGAGCTTTTCGTACATCCAAACGAGCCGTTTAAGCAGTGGGTGCGTGAGCGCTTTAAAACGACGATCCCGCAAACGGCGCTTGAGATCGCGACGCCTGCAGATATGGACGACGACGAGCCCAAGGACGAATTTTTGATCTGGATAAGGAGGCTTTGGGAGTAAAATCAGGCGCTAGTTCGGCGGAGTTTTAGCCTTTGCGGATACGAAAGGCGAGTTTTTGGAGCCTTACTCCGCCTTAAAAATACGCCTAAATTCGTCCGTAAATTTAACGCTCGGACGCGCAAAAACAAAGCCGCAGCGAAACGCAAATTTAGATTAATTTGGCAAAGCCGCAAAAATCCATAAGACGCCCTGTTAATCCGCGCCTGATTAAGCGCGAAAAAGGCGGCGCAAAACGGCCAAATTTACGGGCACCCATCCAAGCTTATTTAAATTTAGAGCGACTAAATTTAATGCCGGAGAGCGCCTCTTGCTAATCCTGGCGCTTAGCTTAATCTCGCAAATTTAAACGGCTCAAAATAAATCCAAAAATCCGAAACCAAGCGCAAATCTCGCCCTACCGCCGCTATATCCGCAAACTCCTAGCCGCCGAGCCGGCCTGTTTACCTTTTACTAGCTTTTATCCTTGCGGATAAATGCCTCTTGCTTAAGCGGTTGCTTTATTAAGGCTATCTTGGGCGATAAATTTAGCGCTTCTTAGGCTTTACTGCGAATTTATCCAAAAGGACTTTTTATTAACCGCACGACGAGCTTTTGCAAATGCCCTTTAAAGCGTCCTCGTTTCTTCAAAGCTATATTTTGTCGGCGCCTAAATTTCCTACAAATGCTTCGCACCTCACGGCAAGCGTGAGACTCTATCTTACCTAAAATTTCAAAGTTGTTTCATCTCCTAAAAAGCGGTCTTAAGAAGCATAAATATAAAATCGCCGTTTATAAAACGACCTCAACCGCGTAAATATCGTCAAATTTAACTCTCGTTTTTACCACCGTTAGGCTTTTATCCATCAAATTTACGTTTGAGACTAGCCCCTCTATGCTAACGTATCCTTGCCCGTCGTGGTATGTGATTTTTACCTTGTCGGCGGGCTTTAGTTTGCTTATTTTATTTAGGATTTCTTCTATTTTTGACTCGTCAATATCTAGCTTTTCGCTCTTTTCTCGCTCCTGCGCTTTTAGGGCTTTTTCTAAAGTAGAGAGAGGGTTAAATGAGCTAAAGATTTTGGCTCTGTCCTTATTCACCGCTTTTGTGCCCTCCTATCTTTTTGTTTCTGTCTCGTCCGGTGGCTTCCGGTAACAGATCGATAGCCCTTAGGATGGAGTTTTTGCCGTATTTTTCTTTTATCTTGTTTAGGGTTTTTAGCACCGTTTTTTCTTTTGCGTTTTCTTCTTCAAAGAGGCTTTTTTCGGTTTTGCTCTCCTTTACGACGTCGTTAGCTGATATGCCGATTTGTCTGATGAGGCCTGCGTTTTTTATCTTTTTTAGATACAGCTCCTGCACCGCGTCCATGAGCACGCTAGCCATATTGCTAGGCGTTTTAAACCTTACCGTTGCTCTTTGCGCGGGTTCGTTTTTATCGGCGAATTTGATATTTATCGTGAGCCCGCTAGCGCGCACTTCCTCGTTTATCATCTTTAGAGCTAGCCTATCGGTCATCTCTTTTAGCACGATTAGAGCCTCTAGCCTCTCGTAGTCTCTAGGTAAAATTTCAGAGCTAAAGTATGATTTGGTTGAGGGCTTATAGGCTTTGATATCAGCTATGGTGGTGGGCTCGATACCGTTTGCGTGATCTAGCGCGATATAGGCGTCGATACCAAACACCTTTTCTAGCAGGCTAAATGGGGCGTTTGCCATATCCTTCATACAAAATATCCCGTATCTCTCAAGCTTTGCCCTAGTTTGCTTGCCTATACGCCAAAAATCATTTAGCGGCTGATGCGTCCAGAGCTTTTCTTTATAG
>CAUQMN010000318.1:0-2558 GCA_963518765.1 uncultured Campylobacter sp. | reverse complement strand
TGCAAGAGACTACGACAAAGAGCCGATAATAATCAAGGATTATAAACAAAATTTGAGCCTATTTTCAGCCCTCTTAACCCTCGCGCTCGTTGTTATTATTATCTTGATCTCTTTGATTTTTTCTTTGATGAGTTTGGATAGGATTTTATTTAGCTCCATTACTACCATCATAGTTTTAAAGCCTACATTTAAAGAAGCGTTAAATACGCCTAAAATGGCCATTTCAGCTTTGAAAACGGCGCCGTAAAACAGCAAATCACAGACAAAACCATAAAAGAAATCAAGCTTGCCCAGATCGCGGACTTAAGAAAAACATTTGACATCGCGGATGATTTGTATCAGATGGAAGCTAACAAATACATCGTCTTCATCGGCTTAGTTTTCGTGCTTTTGGCGCTTAAAAACTATTGTGACGTGATGGGTGTCAATATTTTTGAAATTTTTGCGTTTTTTATCTTCTTATTTTACCTGGCTTATTCCGCAGACTATTTTTCATTTTAGATTGGACGGGTTTAAATCCTGCACGGTTTATAATATGCTTGCTATTTTTTCCAAAAAAGACGGCGCGGCAATAAATATTTTGATCTGGGTAAGCGACGATTACAAGGAGCTAAAAGAGTATTTTTGCGCAAAAAATGTAAGTAAACAGTTTAAGTTGATAAAATTTAAATAAAATCTATAAAATAACCGCTCGCAAAGTAAAATCGGTAAAATTTCAAGTAGCATCCGCCGGTAGCCAAATATGGCACGGCAAATCCAGCCTCGCTCGAGGGCTGATTAGATAAGACCGAGCGAGGCTAAAATTTACTTTGATTTTTTAACAAGTTCCCTAAATTTCGCGCAGCCCATATCGTATCCATAGTCGCAAGAAAGGCCGTAAAGCTCCATCGCCTTTTTATCGTCTTTTACGCCTTGATCCCCCTTTTCATGTCCGCGAGCTAGAGCGTAACAACCCTGCGCGTCTTTGTAGTCGCAAGCTAGCCTGTAGTATTTGCGGGCTTTTTGCTGGTCTTTTGCGCCGCCGTATTCGCCATTACCGTGCGCGGCCGCTCTCACGCACGCCTCGCCGACTCCGCCCTCGCAGGCTTTTTCGTAAAGTTTCGCCGCCTTTTCGTAATCCGACTCGAGTACGCCCCATAGCGCGTTACCGTCGTAAGCTCCCGCTACGGCCGCGCATCCGTCCATATCGCCGAGCTTGCAAGCTTTTTCATATAGGGCAAACGCTTTTTTGCCGCCGTTCTCGTCGCTAAATTTGCCGTTTTGTTCGCCCAAAAACGCCGCCAAATAGCAGCCTGCGCCGTTTTTATCGCTACTGCACGACTTTTCAAACAAATCCATACTGCGCTGGGTATCGTACGCTTTTATATGCGCTTTGGCAGCCTCCTCAAAATCCCCGCCAAAAGCCGCTGCGACTAAAATCGCCGTTAAAACAATCTTTTTCAATCCGCCCTCCTATTTGCTAAGTTTTTTAAATTTAACGCAACCTCGATTAAATCCGTTTTGGCAAGCTAGGTCGTAAAATTTAGCCGCTTGGGCATCG
This sequence comes from uncultured Campylobacter sp., assembly GCA_963518765.1. Classification (GTDB taxonomy): domain Bacteria; phylum Campylobacterota; class Campylobacteria; order Campylobacterales; family Campylobacteraceae; genus Campylobacter_A. Next base: position 1,018 of record CAUQMN010000318.1, on the reverse strand, counting down.
TTTTTAGGCGTTGCGTCCCCTGATTCGTAGATATCCGCCGCATTATAGCAGCCCTCGCCCTCTCCGGCCTCGCAAGCAAGTTTATAGTATTTTAGCGCATCGGTAAATTTAGCGGCATCGTCGTACTTTTTAGCTATCCTTAAGCAAGCTTCAGCGTTTTTTGTCTCGCAGGCTTTTTCGTAAAATTCAGCCGACTTTTCGCCGCCTGTTTCATCTGCGCCTGTTTCATCTTGCAAAGTCGGCGCGTCGTAAAGGTCGCCGGCCGCCTCGCAGCCTCGCGCATAGCCTAGCTCGCAGGCGTTTTTATATAGCGCAAGAGCCTGCGAAAGTATCTCTGGCTGCACATCTGCGCTATCTTGATCGTAAATCGCAAGCGATTTTATAGATGCCGCCATATAGCAGCTTACGGCGTTTTTATCGCTCTTGCACGATTTTTCGTAAAGCGATGCCGCTTTTTTGCTATTTACATCCTGTAGGTATTTTTTCGTAGCGATCTCAAAGTCCGTCTGCGCCGACGCTAGAACGACTAAAAGTAGAGCCAAATAAATTTTCTTAAACATCGCGGATCCTTATTTTTTGTCTTTATAGAGTCGTCTAAACTCGGCGCAAGCGCTCATAGAACCGTAATCGCAGGCTAAACCGTAAAGTTCGTACGCTTTTGCGACGTCTTTTTTTGCGCCGTCGCCTTTTTCGTACATGTCGGCTTGCGCGAAGCAGCCGTCGGCATCCTCATAGCCGCAAGCCGCCTGATAAAATTTAAACGCCTCTGCTAAATTTCGCTCTACGCCTCTACCCTCGTCGTAATAGCCGGCTAATTTCCAACAAGCCGCGCCTACTCCGCCGCTGCAGGCTTTTTGATAAAGCTGCATAGACTTTTTATCGTCTATCTCTTGACCGCCGCGGCCGTTTTCATAGATATCGCCTAGGGATTTGCATCGGTCAATATCGACCATTTCGCTGGGTTTATTATACTGCGCATAGCTTTTGGTAGTATTTGTATGTTTGGCTTAGTTATTTT
>CAUQMN010000317.1:0-2561 GCA_963518765.1 uncultured Campylobacter sp. | reverse complement strand
AATCAGGCCCGTATAAACATAGCTTGCAAGCACGGCTTATAACTCTCTAAAATTTTAAGCGAGTTAGCAAAAATCAGTAAAATTTAAATTTAGTGTACGAGTAAAACGTACACCGTTTAAAGGCGCTCGCCTAAATTTAGCCTTCGTAAAAACCGCTTGAGAAAAGCGATTTTAGTATTTTTCAGCTTTTTAAATTTTAGCCCAAAAATTACGCACCTACGGCGCTGGCTAAATTTATCCAAGAGGGCCGGGCTAAATTTACCGGCCTATTTTGCCGCGTCGGCCGCCTTTTAAAACGCGCAAAACCACAAAAGTAAAGCTAGCGGCCGATTTTCCAAGCTCCGCTTACGCAAAAAACTAACGAAAACTAAACCTCCTCAAGCCCCATCAAAAGCCTGATAGCAAGGTTTGCCTCGTGATTTGCGCAGATGGCAACGCGTGGCGCCATAAGCCCCTGCCCTACGCCTGCGGCATTTTGCAGATCGCCGCACAGATAGACGTTTCGCGCGAATTTGACCGTTTTTATGAGATTTGAGCTAAAGTACCCCGCCATGCCCGACGCGCCGACGATCTTTTTATCCCGCAGGCTAGCTCCGGCTTCGTTTACCATCATCGCCTTGCCCGCGACGTTGTCAAAGGCCTCGCAGATGACGCTGCACGGCGCGAAAATCTCGGCGACGTTGGCGGCAGTTAGCGTTACGTCGTGCGTCACCACCTCGACGAATGGATTTACCTCGGCGATGAGCTCTTTTAGCGCGTCGGTTTTTTTCATACCGATGTGGCGGACGAAGTACTGCTGGCGGTTTAGGTTGCTAGGCTCCACGACGTCAAAGTCGGCCAGCACGAGCTTGGCTACTCCCGTGCGGGCTAGGCTTAGCGCGATATTTGAGCCAAGACCGCCAAGTCCCGCCACGCCCACGCAGCCGCTAGCTAGAGCCGCGTTTAGCTCGGGGCTGTTTCTGGAGGCGATCATAGCTTTTAGCACTTCTCGCCCCGGCATCGCGCCGCGCCTGATAAATACGACGTTTGAACCGTCCTTTAGCTCTAAATTTTCCTTCGTCGCAAAGCCGTCTAGGATAAAGATATCAGGCTCGCTCGCGTTAAATTCGGCTAGAAATTTATACATCTCGCCGTTTTTATCGCCAAGAGCCTCGTTTTTTAGCTCATCCATCGTGTTTGCCGCGACTTTAAATTTCGCTCCGTTTAGCGTTATCTCTTTCATTTTTCTCCTTAAATTTACAAAATCATAGCGCAAATTTATAAAATGTTTCGTTAAAAAGTCGGCATAGTCGCGTTTTTAAATATTTGCGTAATCTACCGTACGCAAAATACGGGCGCTAACTTTATCTTAAATTTTGGGTTTTGCCGTTTGCTTTTTATACAGAATAAGCGTAATTACTAACGGAAGAAAAAGCAAAACAAACACTATAACAATCTCGAAAAAACTTATATCCCGATTTAGCACAAACGCTAACACCCCCGTAAAAGCTAAAAAGCCAGTAACCACAAAAGCAACGCCAAAAATGGTTTTTTAAACGGCGACATAACGGCCTTATTCCATTCGTCTTTAATATCCTCATAGCTTTTTTGGCGTTTTTGAGCTATGGTTTGTAAGATGGCTTCATTAGGATTCGTTTCGGCGCAGGCCCTGCTTAGTATTTCGTCGATTTCAAACGCCAAATCAGTCAGCCGTTCGCGCCTTTTAGCAGATAGCGCTCCCGAAAAATTTATCTTTTGGATTTCGGTGCCTATTTCTTTTTGTATCTCTACGAGCCTATCAAACAACGCGCTATTTTCGCTTATTTTGAAAAAATCGGAACTATTTAATCCAAAATCGCAACTTGAGACGTATGTTACCGTTTTTACGTCATATCCGCACCTTTGCAAAAAATCGCCTAGGCAAAATTGGGAGACTTGAGCTACGTTTTTTAAAAATTGCTCCTTTTTAGCTGCGGCTATCTGCGCCTGCGTCATCTTTTTTGCCCCAAAGCTTTGACTTGAATAAATCCTAAATCCCCCGCCAAGGCATTTACTAAAGCTCAATCGCATGTAAATCTCATCGTCTTATAAGATGCCGCGCGTAATCAAATTTTGAAACGAATTTATAAATTTATACCACCCGTAAACGTCGCCGTCAAGCTCGCCGTGAAACAGCGGCTTGAGCTTTAAATTTAGCCTCGCCGCGGGCGCGTCCAAAAGTTCGCTCGAGCGGTAGAGCAGCAGCCATTTTACGCGTTTGTCTAGGGCTTTTAGCGCGTTTGCGCCGCCTTCAAACATCGTTAAACGCGGTACGAAAGCTTCATTTATGTCGCTTGTTACGCGCACGCTCCTGTCAGCCGTGCCAAAAAGCGGTATAGACGCGTCAAACTCGCGCTCGCGCGAGTAGATCATCACGTTTGGGTTTTTACCGCCCTCTATCAGTCTGGTATCGAGCCTCGGTAGGTCGGCGCGGACGGTGGCGCCGCCGATAACTAGTAGCTCGGCCGCGCTGCGAAGGCGGTGAGAGTGGGTGCGGCTGGCTAGATTTGAGATGATTTTGCTCTGCGCGGTGCCTACTGCGA
>CAUQMN010000316.1:0-2564 GCA_963518765.1 uncultured Campylobacter sp. | reverse complement strand
GTATTCATCTACGGCGATCACTTTATAGCTGTATTTTTGCCCGTAAGCAACGCCGTTATCGACAAATTCATTGCTAGTTATATTTGTAAATTTCTGCTCGCTTCCGCCGCCGTCTCTTATAACGGTAAAGCTTCTAGCCTTATCAGAGGCATTCCACGTGAGCTTAACCGCCGTGCTGTCGGCCACGATAGATGATACGACCGGCGCGTCGATAGCTCCTAGCGTCATGCCGATGATAGGCTCGCTAGGCTTTTTAGACTCTAGGCCGTCTTTATCGACGATGGTGATTTTATAGTATCTAGTCGCCCCATTTTCGTTTATGAGATCCTCGTAGCTATTTGACGTGGTTTTAACAAGATAGGTGTAGGGCATAAATTTGCTTGACGCGCTGTAAATTTTATAGTAGGCAAAGTCGTCGCTAGCTACGCTGTCCCACGTCAAAATAATCTTTTTAGGCGCGTTTTGGGTAGCTTGGGCGTTTACGACCTCGTTTGGTAGCTGCTTCGTCGTGGAGTCTACGATCTCGCTCGGTTTTGAGATCGTGCCGCTAGTGGTTTTTACGAAAACTCTATATTTGTAGCTTTTGCCAGACTTCACGTCGTCATCGATATACTCGGCGTTTAGTCTGCCTTTTACCTCGGCGATTTGCCTCCAGTTTTCTTTATTTATATCTGCTTTTTCAATGACGTAAGATGCCGTGCGAAGATCAGGATGCGGTCTCCAGATGAGTTTCACGCGCTCGGGCAAATTCGTAAGCGCTCTAACGAAAGGTACCGAGTCCATAAGAGGCTTGGTCGTCGCGCTAACGACGATGCCTTGATTTGAGACTTGTTTGCTCTCGTTATACGTCCTCATCTCGTACGAGTATGTCGTCTCTGGGGCTAAATTTGCGTCCACATAGTGGCTGGCAAAGCGGTCTTTGATGTCGGCTACGACTTTCATTTTGCCGTTGTTTTCGTTTGGATTTGAGCGGTATAGATAGTAGCCCGCGACGTTTGAGGTCGGAGTCGGCGTCCACTCAAAGCCCACTTCGGTCATATCGCTGATGGTTTTTAGGCTCTGGACGGTCGGCAAATTCGGATTTACTTGCGCTGGACCGCTAGAGGATACGCATCCACTCACCACAACGGCCAAAGAGCTCGCTAAGCCCCATAAAATCAATCTTTTCATCTATATTCTCCTTGCTAAATTTGCTAAGTAAAATTTCACTAAAATCATCCCAGACGGGCGCTACGAAGCTCATCTGCCCGCCCGTGCGCGGATGCGTGAAATATAGCCCGTAGGCGTGAAGCATCACTCGGCCGATTTTATCCTTTTCGCTCTTAAAACCGTATAAAGCATCGCCCAAAATATGGCGGTTTAGGCTAGCTAGATGCACTCTTATCTGATGAGTTCTGCCTGTAAAAAGCTTTGCCGCGATCAAATTTACGCCCGTGTTTTTGCTCTGCACGGGGCCGCTAAATTCGCTAAAAAGCAAATTCGCAAAGGCGCTTTTTGCAGCTCGGCCGTCCGATACGATCGCCTTTTTTAGGCGGTTAGCGGGATTTCGTCCGATAGCTCGCTCGACGATGCAGTTTTGCTTAAGCGGCAGATCCGTTAGCGCTAGATAAATCCGCCCCATACTTTTGTCGCTTAACTGGCTTGAAAGCGCGGCGTGAGCGGCGTTATTTTTAGCCACGACGATAGCTCCGCTAGTGCCTTTATCTAGCCTGTGTACGATGCCCGCTCTGCTTTGTCCGCTTAAATTTGATAGTAAAAACCCCTTCGCGCCCAGCCAGTCCACAAGCGTGGGCTCCTTGACGCTGGGAGCTGGATGGACGACTAAATTTGCCGGTTTATTTAGCACGAGCAAATCCTCGTCCTCGTAAATGATCGGCACTTCAAATTCCGCTTCAAATTTAGCCGTCTCGGGCTCGTTTTGCTCAAATTTGATCCTCAAAACGTCGCCCAAATTTAGCTTTGCAGAAGGCTTATTTAGCAGCTTGCCGTTTAGACTAACCAGCCCGCTTTTTATCAAATTTAGCGCTTGATTTCTAGCGACACTCAGCTCGGCCGCCAAAAATGCATCAGCCCTAGCCTGCGCATCCTCTAAAATTTTGATCTCTTTTTCCGTCATTTTTAGATTTGTTTCCTTTAAAATGCTATAATCGATCAAAAAAGGCAAATTTTTGATAAGACTCGATAGGCGAATTTTAACCCATTTTGACTTCGTTCAACCGTTTTTGATACTTCCTATTATTATTTTATCATACATTTTGGTTTCTGAGGCAAATTCTATCCTAGCCGGCAAGCAGCTTGTATATTTTGGCGTCGGTCTAGCGGCGTTTTTATTTTTCTTTTTGCTCCCCATTCGCAAGATCGCCTGGCTCATACCGCTATTTTACTGGATTTGCGTCGTGCTGCTTATTTGCGTCGATCTTTTTGGCGCAAGTAAACTGGGCGCAAAAAGATGGCTTGAGTTTCCTTTTATCCACTTTACGCTTCAGCCCTCTGAAATCATGAAACCGGCACTTCTTTTGATGCTAGGCTACCTCATAAAACAGCACCCGCCAGGCGAAGAGGGG
>CAUQMN010000315.1:0-2573 GCA_963518765.1 uncultured Campylobacter sp. | reverse complement strand
GATAAACGACGACGAACAGCGCGTAGACGTGGAGTTTTTGGACCCGCCAAGAAAGCAAAGCGGTGCTCAAAATAGCGCGCAAAACGCAAGATAAAAGCAAAATTTAAGTGAGCATAAATGGAAAAAATCGACTTGATAATGAAAAATTTTATCGCGGAGCTTGGTTACGAGCCTGCAAATGCGATGTTTGCTCGGATAAATTCGGGCAAAAAGCTGCGCTCCAAGCTGCTTTTAAAAATAGCGGGCGAAAGCGAGCGGAGTCTTAAAATTTGCGCGATTACCGAGCTTATCCACCTAGCCAGCCTGCTTCACGACGACGTGATAGATGATGCGGGCACCAGGCGCGGAAGCCCGAGTATAAATGCGAGCTTTGGCGCTAAAAACGCCGTGATGCTAGGCGATATCCTCTACTCGAAAGGCTTTTACGAGCTGTCGAAATTTCCGCGCGAGATCGCGGGCGAGATATCGGGCGCGGTTAGCAAGCTAAGCGTGGGCGAGATGATGGACGTGGAGTTATCGGCTAAATTTAACGAAGATAAATCCGCGTACGAAACGATGATTTATTATAAAACCGCCGTTTTGATCGAGGCTGCCGCCGCGGTCGGAGCGATGTTAGCCGGACTTGATACGCGTAATTTTAAAATCTACGGTAAAAATTTAGGTCTAGCTTTTCAGATAATCGACGACATCCTAGACGTCACGCAAGATGCCGCGACGCTTGGAAAGCCAAATTTTAGCGACTTTAAAGAGGGTAAAACGACGCTGCCTTACATTTATCTTTACGAAAGCTTAAACGAATCGGACAAAGAGGAGCTAAAAAGCCTGTTTAAAAAAGATCTGAGCGAGGCCGAGCAAGGCTGGGTGAGGGCGAAGATGAACGAAACTGGCGCGATAAAAAAAAGCATAGAAGCGGCTAAAAATTTAGGCGAGCAGGCGATAAAATCGGTAGAAAAATTTAACGTAGACGGCCTAGAAAACATCGTAAAATCAATGATAGATAGGGAATTTTGATGCATTACGCAAGCGTGAGCTTTACGCACAAAAACACAGATATATCCGTGCGCGAAAAGCTCTCTTTTTCTAACATTGAGCGCAAAAACGAAATTTTACGCCTCATTAGCTCCAGCCAAAACATCAACGAGTGCATGGTGCTAAGCACCTGCAACCGCGTCGAGATCATCGCTAGCGTAAAGACGGTCGAAGGCGCTAGCAAGCACATAATCGCCTGCATGTCGCTCATCTGCGGTATCCCTTTTGAGGAGTTGCAAAGTAGAGCCGACGTCTACGAGGATAACGGCGCCGTGCATCATCTCTTTGCCGTAGCTAGCTCGCTATATAGCCTTGATATCGGCGAAACGCAGATCGCGGGGCAGCTAAAAGAGGCGTATAAATTTGCCCGCGCTAACGGTAAATGCGGCGCAAAGCTCGGAAGGGCGATGGAGTTTGCCTTTAAGTGCGCGGCGGAGGTGCGAAATAAAACCGAAATCTCCAAAAATCCGATCTCAGTCTCAAGCGTCGCGGTGGCGAAGGCAAAGGAAATTTTCGGCACGCTAAACGGCATGGTCGCCGTGATAGTGGGTGCGGGCGAGATGGCGGAGCTAGCCGCAAAGCACCTAATCGCAAGCGGCGCGCGAACGATAATCATCAGCCGAAACAAAGAGCGCGCTAAAAATTTAGCCCTAACGCTGGGGGATAATAACGAATACGACTCGCTTTCAAACGTAGCGCAGTACATAAATAAATATCAAATAATATTTTCCGCGACCGCCGCGCCGCATCCCGTTTTGATCGACTCGATGGTAGAGCCAAAGGAGTTTAAGCGCTACTTTTTTGATATAGCCGTGCCGCGCGATATCGCGATCACGCAAAGCGAAAATATCAAAATTTACGCCGTGGACGACCTGCAAGAGATCGTAAATAAAAACCTCGCCTTGCGCGAAGAGCAAGCTCAGATCGCATACGGCATCGTCGGGCGAAATACGGCGGCGTTTTTTAAAATGCTGCGCGAGCTAGCCGTCACGCCGCTAATCAAAAGCATCAGAGAGCAGGCCAAAGAGTGCGCCCAGAGGGAGCTAGCAAAAGCCCTAAAAAAGGGCTATCTAAAACATAGCGACAAAGAGGAGGCGTATCGCCTCATACATCAGGTTTTTAAGGCGTTTTTGCACGCGCCGACGATAAATTTGAAAAACCTCGCGGGCGCTGCTGGAAGCGAAGCGCAGCTAAGGGCGATCGGGGAAGTCTTTAACGTCGCGGAGCAAACGCCGCAAGAAGAAAATAACGAATTTGAATGGGAGAACGAATGAAATTTAGCAAACTTTACGCGCCGACGGCAAAGGAAGCGCCAAAAGACGCGAGTCTGGCAAGTCATAAATTTTTGCTCCGAGCGGGCTACGCCGAGCAGGTAGGCAGCGGACTTTACAACTTTTTGCCGCTTGGAAAACGTGTGCTTGAAAATATAAAAAATATCGTCAAAGAGGAGCTTGACGAGGCGGGCGCGCAGGAGATTTCGATGAGCTTTGTTACCTCCGCCGATCTTTGGCGCGAGAGCGGGCGGTATGAGTTCTACGGTAAGG
>CAUQMN010000314.1:0-2576 GCA_963518765.1 uncultured Campylobacter sp. | reverse complement strand
CGCCAAGATCGGTCGTAAAAAAGCTAGGAATAGCGGCGGTGTTTAGATCGTCTACGTACATCTTGCTCGTGTAGTGGAAATTTGCGCTAAACGCGAGCTTTTGGGTGCCGGGTACCGCGTAGTCAAAGAGCATGTTGGCATTAACTCTCGGTACACCGTTTACGTATTTGCCCTCGGCCTCTTTTAGGCGCGGATTTTTAAATTTGGCGTCTATTAGCGTTACGCCTCCTAGCACGCTTAGATCGCTGGTTAGCTTGCCGCCGGCCATGAGTTCTAGGCCGTGATTTACCTGATCGCCTTGGACGTCGTAAACCCCGTTAGCCTGATAGGCAATCGGACGCGAAATTTTAAACAGCGCCGCGCTCATATCGGTTTCGCCCGCGCGCGCTTTGGCGCCGATTTCGTATTGCTTAGAGCGGTAAGGCTTTAAAACCACGGCCGAACCGTCGGCGTTCGTGCCGCTGCCGCCTTGTTGTAAGCTATCGGCGTAAGTAAAGTATAAGCTTACGTCCTGCGCCGGATGATAAACTAGGCTGCCCGCCCAGCTAAGTCCGCTCTCGTTATATCTCGTAGTTATCGGCCTTAGAGTAGGCGGTGTGCCGCTTGCTACCGGTCGGCCGCGCTCTTTTATCCACGCGTTTGAGAGGCTTAGCATGAGGCTAAATTGATCGTTTATCGTGATGTCGTCTAGCACGGAGACGTTAAACATATCAGTCGTGCTTAGCTTGTATAGATCAGAGCCGCGCTTTGCGTTCGAGCCTGAATAAACGCGCGGGCTATATAAATTTCCGCCGCCTATCCAGGACTGCGTAGAGACGTTTTTATAGCGATATTGCACATAACGGAAACCGTTTGCCTGCACGCTAAAATCGTGATTTAGCCCCCAAGTATCAAAGTCGGTGACCGCTTTTAGATAGCCGCTAGGTAGATCAAATCTATACGCCGCGGTCGCTCCGCCGTCGTGGCGCGTGACGTAGTCGCCGTCTCTTTGATAGGTCACGCCCCGAAAGGTTCTACCGCGCGGTATAAGATAGTTTACCACGCTATGAATGTGGCGGTCGGCGCGCTGAAACTGCATACCGCCCTCAAAATACCAATGCTCAAGCGGCGCGTATTTAAATTTCGCGCTTGCGGTCGTGGTTTTTAGAGTCATGCCGCCAAAACTCTGCCCCAAGCCCTTAGCCTTGCTATCTACGGCCTTTGGTACGTAAAGTCCGTTTGATAACTTGCCGTTTGTTACGCCAAGGGCTAATTGCCCCGCAAAGCCCGCGGTGTTGTGCTCGTAATAGCTAGCCGCCGTCTCAAAAGTAAGCGCGTCGGTCGGATAAAACTCCAAAACCACGCTAGCTAGGCGGCGCTGATGATTGCTGTCTTTTACCTGCTTCGCGCCGTCGCTACCGTAAAATACGGCTCGGTAGCCGAATTTGTCGAATTTCATAGAGCTATCAAAGCCTAGGCCGAAATTTGCGCGGCTAGTGTAGTCCGCCCAAACGGTTTGCTGATTTTCGGTCGGGCGCTTTCTGGTGTAGCTAAAAATGCCGACCGGGTTTTGCGCCCCGTAAAGCGAGCCGGCGATGCCATTTTGTACCTGGAAACTCTCAAACATCGCCATAGGTATAGCAGTCGTCGAGATAGTATAAAAGCCGTCCCAGAAGCTATTGCCCACGACGCTGCCCTCAAATCCGCGCGTTTGCGGACGTCCGACCGTCGCGCCGCCACGCATCTGAATTTGCGCTGACGGGAAAAATTTAACCGCCTCTTCGTAGCCCGTTACGCCTTGGTGGTTCATTATCTCCTTGCTTACGGTGTTGATTTGGTAGGGTAAATTTATGACCTTTTTGCCCGCTAGCATGCCTTGCTGGACGTTTTTGGTTAAAAATCCTTCGCTGATGCCGCTTTCGCTGATATTATCGCCGACGCTGTTTATCTCGACGCCGCCAAGCTCGACGTTTTGAGCGCTATTTGCTTGATTTGCGCTTTTAACGGCAGGTGACGCGCTAGCCTCGGCGGCGCTTGCCTGAGCGAAAAATACTGCCAACGCAGCGCACGCGGCAAGGGAAATTTTACCTTTCATTTATACTCCTTATTAAAATTTTATAAAAATATTCTATTTTATATTTTTATATGCGGAATATTATATTTTATTTGCTTAATACGCGGTTATAAACGGTATAATTTTAAAATTTATATAAATTTACATTTATCTTTTAGTGGCGTACACAACTAAAATTTAAATATAAATACAAAATAGGACAAAAACGGCGACGGCTAAATTTGAGCTTATGAATTAACTTATTTGTAAGCGGCGATTAAGTAAAATCACCGCTTAAATTTTACGAAAAGGACGGCGGTGCAAGTAGATAAGTGCATATTTTTTTCCTGCGTCGCACTGATTGCGATTAGCGCGGTGTTTTCGCTCTCCTTGCCGGTTTTTACGGTGCTTTACTTTAACTACGAGCCTTATCATTTTTTCGTTAGACAGCTAGCAGTCGGCGTCATAGGGATATTTTTGATGTGGGGCATTTCGCGTCTAGATCCCGATAAATCTTTGGTTTGGATAGGGTTTTGCCTTTTTG
>CAUQMN010000313.1:0-2594 GCA_963518765.1 uncultured Campylobacter sp. | reverse complement strand
GTCCAAAGCCAAAGATGAGTAGCAGTTTTAGCAGTAGCAAAATGCCGCCAAATTCGTTTGAGCCGATGACGCCCGCCGAGCACATGGCGCCCGGTACTACGTCTGCTAGCTCGTTTAGAGATAGCGCGAAAAATACGAACAAAACGATCTTGCAAACTACGGCGAAAAACAAAATCGTATTTACGAGGTAGTTGCGTTTTTCAAGGTCGTATTGTAAATTTGACGTCGAGTTAAAGTCCCATAGCCGCATAATGCGCACGACGAAATACTGCGAAATACCCATTAAAACAATGATTATAAGCTCGATCAGTAAAAACGCGATGACAACGTCCGATAAAAATACGCTCACAGCATCTCTCCGTCCTGCATCCTCACGTAGCCGTCCACGAAGTCCAGATCGTCAAACAAAATGTCGTGCGTGGCGACGACGACGGTCTTTTTCAGCTCCTTAAATTTTTTCAGCATTTCTATGAAGATGAGCGAGTTTTGTTTGTCCAAATTTGCCGTCGGCTCGTCGGCTAGTATGACGCTAGGATCCATCGCTAGAGCCCTTGCTATCGCGCATCGCTGCTTCTCGCCGCCGCTTAGTTTTGAGATGATTTGATCTTTTTTGTGCGCGATGTTGGCAAGATTTAGCGCGCGATCGATTTGCGAATTTAGCTCGGCTTTTTTAAGGCTTGTTAGGCTTAGCGGCGCTAGTACGTTTTGATAGACGCTAAGGCCCTCGATCAGGTTAAACGACTGAAATATAAACCCAACCTCGCTATGTCTAAAATTTGAGCTCATGATGTCGGGTAGCTTTGAGACGTTGCGACCGTTGATCAGCGCTTCTCCGCTGCTTGGTTTGCTAAGCGCGCCGAGTATTCCTAGCAGCGTGCTTTTGCCGCTACCGCTGACGCCTTTTAGGATGACTAGATCGCCGCTTTTTACCGTCAAATTTATATTTTTCAGCGCGTGAAATTCGTTGGGTTTGTTTTGATTGTAAATTTTACAGAGATTTTTTACTTCTATCGCGTTCATTTTACCGCCTCGCTCATGTCGCTAACGGCTATGCGCCACGATGGAATGATGACGAATGCCAAAAACGGAATCACGCTAAAAACGAAGATCAAAAATAGCATATTAAAGTCGATGATCGGCGTGAAATCAGTAAAATTCGCCACCTCGCTACCTAAAAATATATCGCGTAAAAACGGCGCACCGAATAAAAACACGTATATATACGCTCCCGCGACGCCTAGCAAATAGGCGCCAAAAGAAACGACGATGTTTTGGATAAATTTAAGCGCGATGATATTTCTCACGCTAAAGCCGATACTGCGCAATATCGCGATCTCCTTTTTCTTCTCGCCGTAAGCGAGCGAAATTTGATTTTTCAGCAGGATAAAAAACGAAACCATCGCCACTACGTAAAGCACCATGAAAATGCCGCCTTTGTAGTAGTAAAGGTGCCTTATTTTAGCCACGCCGTCCTCGATGCTCGTAACCTCGGTGTTTGGATAGACGTTTTGGATCTTTAGGGCCACTTCGCTGATCTCGTTTACGTTTGGCACCTCGACGTAGAGCCTTGTGTATTCGCCCTCTTTTAGGCTTAGCACTTCGCGCACGGTGGCGGGATTCATATAGATGACGTCGTTTGAGACGATGCCCGTTTCATGCGGCGCGGTTTTGTTGATCTTTATCGGGATCAACTTTTGCTCGGTTAAAAAGTTAAAAACGTCCTCGTAATAAAGCTCCGCCATCTCTTTTTTCACGCCTTCGCCCACGATCATCTCGTTTTCGTCTAAATTTTCGTCGCCGACGATGCGAAACCAGACTCTTTTTTGCGCGAAATAATACTCTCCCTCGACCGCGCCCTCTACGCTAGCTACGCCCGCGATCTTTGAGACGTCGTAGATGTAGCCCTCATGCATCAAGTCGCGTTTGCCCGCGCGCAGAGCTTCGACGACGACTTCCGGTTTTGAGCGGGTCAAATTCGTAAGGTCGCTTTGGATGGAGCTTGAGACGAAAAGAACCGCGCTTAAGATAAACACGATAAAAGCGAAGATAAAAAAGCTAAAAGCGTGATCGGCGCGGTCTTTATAAAGTAGCGTAACTGCGTAATCGATAAAATTTTTACTCGGCATAGACAAACTTCCCGTACTCTTTTGAAATAAAATTCGTCGAAATTTGCGCGTCTTTGACGGATTTTTGGATCAAATTTAGCTGAGCTTCCTTGCCCGCTCTATCAAAGCCTAGATAATGCGCCCCGATACAAAGATAAAGAAGCGAAAAAAAGCCCGCTAAAACGCAGATGAGTCTCACATCAGCCTCTCTACTAAAAGAGTCGTGATCTCGTCAAATTTGACTATCTGTTTGCCGCCGTGATCTTTGGCGAAGGTCTTAGCGTCCTCTTCGTTTGCAAACGGTATGAGCTCGTTACCCATAGGTCCGAGCACGTTTGAGCCGGTTACGTAGTAGGCGGTTCTAGCGTCGATTTTGTTTAGCTTGTAGTAGTCGCTAACGTAAATTTGATCGTCTTTTTTGCCTTTTTCGAAATAATACTTCATCATGTCCTTGACGCCGTCAAAGTAAAGCTCCTCTTTGCTTGTTTT
>CAUQMN010000312.1:0-2599 GCA_963518765.1 uncultured Campylobacter sp. | reverse complement strand
TTGGCGGCTAGACTGCGGCTGCCTTTCGTACCGATTAGAAAGCCCAAAAAACTGCCCTACATCACGATCTCGCAAAAATACAGCCTAGAATACGGCGTGGACGAAGTGCAAATTCACGTTGATGCATTTGGCGAAAAAGCAGGCGCAAAGGTGCTTTTAATCGACGATCTAATCGCTACGGGAGGCACGGCTAAGGCTAGCGTCGAGCTAATAAATCAAACAAACGCCGTTTGCGTAGAGGCCTGCTTTTTGATCGACTTAAAGGATCTGGGCGGTAGCGCAAATTTACGCCCGCTAACTAAAATTTACAGCATTTTGGAGCTATGATGGAAGAATTTTTTACGAAATTACTCATCGAGTACGGCTACATCATACTTTTCGTCTGGTGTATAATGGAAGGCGAAATGGCGCTCATAATGGCGGGAATCCTCTCTCATCAAACGCATATGCATATCGTGCCGGCTATATTCGTAGCAGGCCTGGGCGGCTTTGTCGGCGATCAAATTTACTTTTATCTAGGCCGCTATAACAAAAAATATATCGCCAAAAAGCTTCATACCCAGCGCCGAAAATTCGCCATCGCGCACATAATGCTGAAAAAATACGGCTGGCCGATCATCTTTATCCAGCGCTATATGTACGGCTTTCGCGTCATCATACCGATGACCATAGGCCTAACCGGATACAGCGCGAAAAAATACGCGCTCATCAATCTAATAAGCGCGTGGTGCTGGGCCGCGATCACGGTAATTCCCGCGTGGATTTTAGGCGAGCACATACTCGATATCCTGCACAAAGCAAAAGAGCACTGGTACGTCGCTGTGCCGGTAGTAGCGCTGTTTTTGGGCGCTTTGCTCTACGGCTTTAAGCGCATAGAAAATAAAATTTTAAACGAAAGGAAACATAGAGGTGCAATTTCAAATAGTAAATAAAAATTTAGACGAAATCAAGGCTGATTTGGAGCTGATTTTCGTCGTAGATAAAAACCTAAAACATAAATTTATAAAAGACGAAAAGGCGTTTAAATTCGCCAACTATAAGGGCGAGAGCGTCTTGCTTTTGCTAGAAAGCGGCAGGATTTACGTCCCGCTAAATAAGCTTGACTACGACGAGCTTCGCATAGCCGCGGCAAAAGCCTATAACGCCGTAAAATCGCTAAACGTCAAAAGCCTAAAACTAGCCTCATACGTCGCAGGCTGCCAAAAAATGAGCTTTCAGGCTCTAACCGAGGGCTTTTTGCTGGGCGCTTACGAATTTAACAAATACAAAGAAAAAAAAGAAAAATACGCGCTTAAAGAGATTATTTTTAGCAGCGAGGAATTTAGCGGCGAGATCGTGCGCGAAAACGACGCGCGGGACGGCTTTGCTCAGGGCGAGATAATCGCTACGGCGACAAATTTCACCAAAGACGTCGTAAACGAAATACCAGAAATCTACACGCCGCAAAAAATGGCCGAAGACGCGCAAAATCTAGCTAAATCTAGTCCAAATTTAAGCTGCAAAATTTACGACGAGAAATTCCTCGAAAAAGAAAAGATGAACGCATTTTTGGCCGTAAACAAAGCTAGCGTCCATCCGCCTCGCCTCATCCATCTTATCTATAAGCCAAAAGGCGCAAAAAAGCGCATAATCTTCGTCGGCAAGGGACTAACCTACGATAGCGGCGGACTTAGCTTAAAGCCGGCTGATTATATGCTGACTATGAAAGCCGACAAAAGCGGCGCGGCTGCGGCGATGGGTATAATTAAAGGCGCGGCGGAGCTAAATTTGCCGTTTGAAATTCACGCTATTTTAGGCGCGACCGAAAATATGATCGGCGGCAACGCCTATAAACCCGACGACGTGCTGATCTCTCGCAGCGGAGTTAGCATCGAGGTGCGAAACACCGACGCGGAGGGTCGTTTGGTACTAGCCGACTGCCTTAGCTACGCACAGGATTTTAAACCCGACGTGCTAATAGACATGGCGACGCTAACGGGCGCTTGCGTGGTCGGACTTGGCGAATACACAAGCGGCATAATGGGTAACAACGAGGAGCTAAAGGCTGAATTTAAAGCAAAAGCGGCAAAAAGCGGCGAGCTAAATACGATTTTGGAGTTTAACCCGCACCTACGCGAGCTGATCAAAAGCCAGATCGCAGACGTCAGCAACACGGCGTCCAGTCGCTACGGCGGCGCGATCACGGCAGGGCTCTTCCTAGATAAATTTATAAAAGACGAATTTAAAGACAAGTGGATACACCAAGATATCGCAGGCCCCGCATACACCGAAAAAGCTTGGGGATATAACCAGGCGGGCGCGACGGGAGCGGGCGTGCGAATGAATCTTTATTATCTATGCGCTATGGCAAAGGAGCTGTAATGGGACTAGCAGTAGGTATCGTAGGTTTGCCAAACGTCGGCAAATCAACCACGTTTAACGCACTAACGAAGGCACAAAATGCCGAGAGTGCGAACTATCCGTTCTGCACGATCGAGCCAAACAAGGCCGTCGTGCCGGTGCCCGATAAGCGCCTAGGCGAGCTAGCCAAAATCGTAAATCCAAATAAAATCCAATACTCAACTATCGAATTTGTTGATATAGCAGGGCTCGTAAAGGG
>CAUQMN010000311.1:0-2604 GCA_963518765.1 uncultured Campylobacter sp. | reverse complement strand
GCTAGGGCAAAAAGATAAAATTTATATCGTAACTAATAATCGACAAAAGCTAAGCATCTCCGTTTTAGCGTGGTTTCTGGCGCGAAAAATCAAAATAAAAATCATACTTTTACAAAGCGCTCACAAGGACTATGCCGATAAAATAATTACGTTTTTAATGGGCAAACTCTCACACAAAAAAGACAAAATTTACATCGTCAGCAACGATAAATTTTACGACGACGTGATAGATTTTTTTAATAAACAAGATAAAAACGGCGGCAAATTCCATAAACTCAAATTTGACTTCAACCGCTCGCATACGGCGCAGCTCATCGAAGAAAACCGAGACGAAATCGCGATCTTGATACGAAACTCGGGCAGCCTCAGCGAGCTTCATATGAAATTTATCTCAAAATTCGGCAGCAAAAACGGCGCCGGCGTGTACAACGCACTAAAAGAGGACGCGAGGGAAATTTACAAAAAACCTCAAATAGAAAACTCGCAAAAAGGCGAAGTAAAGCGTATCGCAGCGCCAAATCCCGCAAAATTTAGGCTGGCGGCTCAAGGCGACGAGCAAAAATTTGACGAGCGAGAAAAATCAAAAACCGAGTCAAATTTAAGCGGCGAGGCTTTATGCGCTCAAAGCACTAGGGCAAAAGAGCAAAATTTAGAAAATCGCTCGCAAATCGCTCAAAATTCGGAGTTCGAAAAATCGCAACCCTTAGAGAGCGAAAACGACGCGGCGGCAAATAATGAAAATTTACAAGAGGCAAAAGCCGCAGAAGCAAACTTGAGCGATGATTTGGGTCCTGCCGAGCAGCCAAAAGATGCGGAGTCAAATTTGAGCGTCAAAGCTTCTAGTGATGGTACTAAAGCCGATGAAAAAGGGCAAAATTTATCAAATAAGCGTCCGCCGCAAAAACCAAACCAAGCTCCCGCGCCGCAAAACGAAACAAAAAATAAAGCTGAAAGTGCGGTAAAAACGCAGCTTTCTATCAAGATAGACGAGGCAAAAAAACAAGAGATTAGAAAAATCGCTTTTGAGAGTAAAAATTTGGGCGATTTTCACAACGGACTGGTGAAAAAATACGGCGCGCAGGACGCCGGCAAGCTGTATAAAGCGCTAAAACAAAAGGCAAAAGAGTATCTAAGTAGACGCGACGTGAAATAGAGTTTGCGTTTTGGCTGCGGCTTTTAAAATTTGGCGTTTTGTATTTCTTAAACAAGCGGCCGATGAGACCGCATATAAAAGCTTTTTGGGCTTAAATTTGATCAAATTCGGCATTTAAATTTGGCACCGAATTCGGACGGATTTTTGGCAAAATGCCGTGCGCATCGCTACGAAATTTAGGCGCGAATAATCCGTCAAATTTGATAAAATTTGGTCGCAAAATCATAAATTTAAGGGTGAAAATGATCTATCTAGTCGGGTCAAATTTGGAATTTGAGGGCGTAAAAACGCTGGTTTTAAATGAGATCAAATTTAATAAATTTAGCGTAAATTTGGCAGAATTCGACGCGCTAGCTTTAACCTCCAAAAACTCCGTAAACGCGCTAAAATTTAATCAAATTTCGCCCGCTAGTTTGCAAATTTACTCCATCGGCGAGGGCACTAGCCGCACGGCTAGCGAGTTTGGCTTTGCTCAAATTTACACTGCAAAAAACGCTCACGGAAACGACTTTGCCGCCGAGATCGCACCGTTTTTAAAGGGCAAAAAAATATTATTTCTAAGAGCGCGCGAGACGGCTTCGAGCGTGGGCGAAATTTTAAGAGAGAGCGGCATAAATTTGACGCAAATAATCGCCTACGAAAACGTTTTTAAGCCGCTTGAAAAAGAGCAAAAACCGCCCAAAAACTCGGCGATCATTTTTACGGCTCCCTCGGCGGTGCGAAATTTTACTCGAAATTTCGGCTGGGATGAGAGCTATAAAGCCGTCGCCATCGGGCTTACGACGGCAAAAGAGCTAGGAAAATTCACCTCGCCCGCAGTAAGCGCCCAGCAAAATATAAATTCCTGCGTAAGCCTCGCAAAAACGCTACTTTAAGCTAAAATTTTATATAATAGCCTTGCCTGAGTGATTTGGCAGCGTATTTTTATAGGGTCCAACACATTAGTTTCGGCGAAGATGTGCGGCGACCGTGCGACGCGGCTTCGTTTGAGCGTGCGAGCGCGAGAAGTTGCGACCTAAAGGAACCGCCTATTTGCAAGGTTGGCTTTGAATTTTCGGGCCACTTATATGCGCACCGCTCACTTGGGTTTTTATTTTTGGAGAAATTATGAAAATTTTGATAATCGGAAGCGGCGGGCGCGAGTACTCCATAGCTCTAAAACTTCAAGAATCCCGCGAACACGAGCTTTTCTTTGCTCCGGACAACGGAGCGACTTCAAAACTCGGCACAAATCTAAACATCAAAGATTATAATCAGCTCGCAGAATTTGCTAAGACGGAGCAGATAGAACTAACCATCGTCGGTCCGGAAGCGCCGCTAAGCGATGGCGTCGTGGATATCTTTAAGGCGCGAAATTTAAATATTTTTGGACCGAGCAAGGCTGCGGCCAGACTCGAGGGCAGCAAGGCGTTTATGAAGGATTTTTTAGCTAGAAACGCGATCCGAACGGC
>CAUQMN010000310.1:0-2611 GCA_963518765.1 uncultured Campylobacter sp. | reverse complement strand
ACCCCAACCCACAACCACCCATCAACTAACGCCCCCCCCCCGGCCGTCTCCCCCAAAAACTCCGGGGGGGGGGCCCGCCACCCCCGAGGCGTAACCCTAACTAGGATACCTCAAAACGAACTAGCTCAGTTATTTTGCTACGAATTAGACCGAGCAGAGGTTTCAGACGGTAGGAGAACCTCTACAGCTAGGCCGCTACCAAAAAATACCCCTATAGCTTCTTTACCGGCTAGTAAAGTAGTGAAAGATTTTCCTGCAGGTAGTGCTGTTAGGTACTATATACGCATAAAGGGCGAGTACTCTCATCCGGTTTTAGACGAGATCGGAGTCAGATCGCTAAATATCATAAACAACACGGCCTTTTTTACCTCAGAAGTAACCGATGGAGCGTCTCCCTTTCCATACCTAGATACCTTAGACAGAAGAGGCTTTTGGAGAACCGCGGGATTTAATATAAACGGTGGCGGATACGGTACGAATAATTTAAGCAGTATCGAGGGAGTGTTAGGTAACATTACTTTTAAAGACGACCCGCTTGATTTAACTATGTCTTTTTATTTTTTTAACTACTCGCCCGATCATTCCGACGAAGAATATCCGGGCGGACAAAGATATGTGGGCAAGATAAAGCAGTGCGGCGGCAAAAACGAAAGATTTTTTATAGAGACCAGAGATGCTAAAGGCAGCGATATACCGGATTATTTAGCTTGGGATAATAACTACTATCAGCTAACTAATGAGCTTTACGGCACGGTAGTAAACGGCATTACTTTTAACGACAAGGGGATTTTTACCCAACTTTCAGGCAGAGACTTTATTCTTAAGGTTGTAAATTTCGATGCAGTTACGGGCCAGCCTAAGCCCAATAAAGAGCCTAGAAAGCTAGCTCTAGGTATAACCGGAGGAGGCAATGGTGGGACTGAATCGCTTAAAAGGCACATCTTGCCGGACTTTGACATCGTATACGAAGGCGGGCCAAACCACGGCAGATCTATCATCCATAACGCTCCGCATCCGACTTTTGGCGCGGGTCAATACCAAAATGTCTCCAGAAACTCAGACTATACGCCAGACGGTATGAACGAGTTCGTATTTTTCGAATTTCCCGTTGGTCAGACCGAGATGAAGCTGAAATTTAAAAACTTCGTTACTCCAAGAACTTTGGATAACGGACTCATAAGGTTATCGGTGTTAGCTATCAACAAAGCACCTACGTCTACTCAAGAAAGCGCATATGTAACCCAGCGCATTAGCGATAGTTTTAGTATAAGGCCTAGCAAGCTAGTCGTAGAAAGAGCGCTCAAAGCCGACGCTAAGCCTATAACCGCAGGTACGGTCATAGGTGTCAAAAACGAAAGTCGCGATACTATGAGCGAAGCATATCCGGAGCTTGAGAAACAGTTTAGCAAACTAAAGCTGATTCCGGTAGGGGAAGGCAATAAGCGGGACTTTGGCTACCGTGCGGCGATAAATATGAAATTTAAGATAAAATTTAACGACGCGGCTCACGAAGCGGCGTGCAAATCCCATCCAAACTCGCTAGCCAGGATAAACTACCTAGAGGGTAAAAATATAAGAGTTAATTTTAATCAATTCTACGACTATACCGAAGAAAATGAGCCAGGCGGCGTCATAAAGACCAATCTAGTTCTTAAAAATATAGACTTGCCTAACCTTAATATGGGCTATTACGACCCGACTACCGGAAACGACTGGGGTAATGAGGAGATGGAGAGTATGGCTTCGCTACTAGGAGAACGGATAATAGATAACGGTTTTTATAGGGAATTTTTCCATTATACCGGACTGGCATTCCCGGATGTGGGTCATTACATGCTAGAGGTAGATGACATAGATAAAACTTTTGCGGCATCGGACGCTAACAGAGGGGATTGCCGAAAGGAAACTCCCGGAGCTAACAATGACGTCAAAGACGCGTACGGACGTATAGGCTGCTACATACCGTTAAAAGTCAGTCTAGACCTAGGCGACGTAGTGCCTAGAAAGATCATCCTAACTAACGTAAAAGTAAAAGACAACATGAATAACATCATAAACGCTACTCCGCTATCTAACGAAAAAGGAATGTCTGCTATAGCGAGATTCGATCTAGCCGCACTACCTCTAAACTATACCGCAGATAGCTACTTTGATATAAATAGAGAGTACAAAGACGCAAACGGCAACTATAACGATTCTAGAGTGCTTCGACGACCGACGGGCGATAATGCGTTTTTAAGCTTTAACTTACCGTGGAAAAGAGACGTAAAGGAGGCTACTACCAAGCTCTTTTCTAAGGATTGCTTTGCTGAAGACGTTAAATTTGACGCCTCGCTAGAGGAGAGGATATACAAAAAGTATAGAGATGCCTCTCAACCGTTTGCCGCTATAGAGGACTACGGCGTAGATCCGCATACCTCTGACAACATCTATCCTAACGGTGAAATGCGCCTCTTCCAAGCCGAGGGCACGAATCCTATCGCGACTAAAGACGATAACGATCCGGCGCATACGAGCTTTACCGTAAAGGCTGAAAATTTTATCGACGGCATACTGCAAGATAATCCCGCCACCACAAACAAAGACGAGGGCGTAACGGTGGGCTTTAGCT
>CAUQMN010000309.1:0-2614 GCA_963518765.1 uncultured Campylobacter sp. | reverse complement strand
ATCTACGCACTAGCGCCATAGTTTCTAGGCTAGAAGCGCAAAAAGACGATGCTAATGAGATCAAATTTAGCGACGACATAAAGCAAATAAGCGGCTATGAAGAGGTCGCTAACGGCCAGATTAGTATATTTAACGAGCAAAAAAAGCTGCTTGATAACGAAAAAACTATCTTAAAACAGCGTATAAAGCAGCTGGAAAATCAAATCCAGGGCGCAAAAGCCATCATGAGCGCCAAAAAAGACCGTATCGCTTCTTTAAATGAAGAGATAAGAGAGTGGGAAAGGCTTTTTAAAGAGCAATTAGCCGATAAAGTCAGACTTCGCGACCTAAATAGAGAAAAAACCGCGGTTGAGGGCGAACTAGCTGCCGGTACCGCCGAGATCGCAAGGCTAGGCGTCCAGATAAACGAGACGCAAGGGCAGATAGCTCTAAGAGATAGGAGTTTTAAAGAAGATATCCTAAAAAAACTAGAAGACGCTAAAATTCGCCTCGTAGACTTAGAGCAGCGATATAACGCGCTAAAAGACCAATCCGAGCGCACCATCGTAAAATCTCCGGTAGAAGGTAGCGTCGTAGAGCTGGCATTTCATACTATCGGCGGAGTTATAAGGCCGGGCGAGAGGATCATGAGCATAGTGCCTGACGATACCGACTACGTCGTAGAGGCTAAGCTAAACGTAGTAGATATCGATACCGTGCATGTAGGACAGCTTGCCGACATTAGATTTAGCGCGTTTCAGCATAAACCGAGCTTCGTTATGGAAGGTAAAGTTACTTATGTATCGGCAGATAGCGTTCAGGATAATGCCGGACACTCTTATTACGATATAAAAGCCGAGCTTACGCCGGAGGGCATGAAAGAATTTGATAGAAACGAGTTTTTTATCGTGCCCGGTATGCCTGTAGAGGTGATGATAAAGACCGGCGATAGAACGATGTTGGAGTATATCTTAAAACCATTCATAGATATGTTTAAAAGGGCGTTTAATGAAGACTAAAATTTTACTTTCCGCCTTGTTGGCTTCAAATTTTGCTTTCGCGCAAAGCGTCAGCCTCTCTGAAGCCTACGAGATGGCGTTAGAAAATAATAACGAAGTAAAGATGAATATGTATAACAACATAGCCTCCCAGGAGAGACTTTCTCAGGCTACAGCTATGTTTTTGCCTACCATTAACGCTGAGGCGTCTTATATCGGCGAAAAATATGACAGGATGGATAGACGCAGAGTATCTAAAATAAACGAAAGCTATAAAAAAGTAGGCGTTAGCCTTAGCCAAAGCGTTTTTAGACCCGCTATCTGGTATCAAAGAAATCAAGAGGAAATCAGAGTAAGAGGCAACGAACTCGTCTATGAAAACGCTAAGCAAGAGCTAGCCAAAAAGGTCGTAGAGGCGTACTTTAACTATACTTTCGCCTCTGAGACGCTAGCTCTAGCGCAAAGCTACGAGGAGGCCAATCGCGCTAAATTTAACCAGATGCAAAAGTCTTTGGAATTCGGTCTGGTAAATAAAATGGATATGCTAGAATCCAAAGTAAGACTAGACGAGGCGATGCTAGGCGTAAACAAAGCCAAGCTAAATATCGAGGTGGCAAAACTGGAGCTAACGAAACTAGTCGGACAAGAGGTCGAGGTCAAAGATAGCTTTAAAAATATCGATACCGAGTTTTTTAAAAGCATAAATATAGCCCAGTTCGGCGACGTGGCTAGAAATTTCAAATACAAAGACAGCGTGCTTGCAGTAGAAATTTCCGAACAAGAGTATAAAAAACGAAAAAGCGAGCATCTACCGACGCTTGATTTTAGTATCAGCTACTCAAATTTATATTATGACGACAACGACTATTCGGGCGATAGGCGCAGGAAGCTAGATACTATGCTTAGATTTACTTTGCCTTTATATACAGGCGGGTCTACTAGCTCGCGGGTTGAGGAGGGTAAGCTGTTAAATTTAGCTAGCATCGAGCAGCAAAAAGATATAAAAAAAGAGATAGAAATCAGCCAAAAAAAGGCGATCAACAACTATCTTAACTATATTGACGAGTGCGAGCTAATGCATAGGTCGCTACAAAATGCCGAACTTTACGAAAAATCGATAGAAAGAGGCTACGAAGAGGGTCTAAAAGACGCCGTAAATTTATTCGACGCGCGCGCTAGAGTGTTTAAAACCAGAAACGAAGCGCTAACGGCGGCTTATAATCTCGTGCTTTCTTATCTGGAGATACAGTGGCTAAACTCAAACATTTCAGTAGAAATGATGAGAGACCTTCAAAGAGCGTTTAAGTAAAATTTGTTTTTATTTTTGCGTTTTAAACCGTTTTTATGATATAATTAGCGACAGTATTCTGTAAAGATACCCAAAAACTCAAGAAAAACATTAAAAAGGAGTCCTTAATGGCAGTAACACAAGCGCAAGTCGCGCAACTTTACGTAGCGTTATTTAACCGCGCTCCCGAGGGAGACGGCTTTAACGCATGGGTTAGAGCTGGAGCGAATAAAACGCAAGCTCAAATAGCGCAAGAGATGCTAAATTCCGATGCGGCTAGATCCTACTATAACGGCAGAATCAATCAAGATAAAGATTTTGTCGAAATGCTTTATAAAAATATCCTAGG
>CAUQMN010000308.1:0-2619 GCA_963518765.1 uncultured Campylobacter sp. | reverse complement strand
AAAATAGCCGCCTTAGGTAAATGATCTATCATTAAGTCCTCCTTAAAATCGATTAAGACGTATTTCGTTGGTTCGTTGAAAACTAGTTTTCGCCATACTTTTTTCTCTATTAGGCAGGCCTGTTCGTCGCCTAAGCGCATCTGCTTTTCGCCGTAGTGCAAGCTCGCGCCGCCCTCTACGACCCACGCGAGGCTGTCGCAAAACAGCATCTCGTGATCTAGCTCCTCGCCAGCGTCAAAGGCAAACACGTCGACGTGAGCGTTCTCGCAATCAAAAATTCTCTTGCTAACGACGCTTTTTGCGACGACTTTCGTATCGGCGTTTAGATTGTAAATTTTACTCATTTTTCTTCCTTTCGTAAATTTACGCGTCATTGTAGCTAAAATTTTCGGACAATTTGTTGATAAGGATTATCTCTTTATTGTATGTTATATTTTTGGTTCTAATATTTTTTGAATACATTAAAACTATACACTTTTAATAGTCGTTTATGTTGCATAACCTTATCTTATTTACAAGTTCGTCCAATGTTTTCTCTCTTTCTTTAATACTTAATTCGCACTGCCAAACAACTAACACTTTATACCCTATGCCAGATAATTCAACATATGTTTTTTTATCGCGAATAATATTGCTCGATATTTTTTCTTTCCAGAATTCGGTATTTGTTGTCGGTAATGCGGATTTTTTGCAATTTTCATGTCCGTGCCAAAAACAGCCGTTTACGAAAATAACCGCTTTGTATTTAGGTAAAACAATATCCGGTTTTCCAGGCAAATTTTTTACGTTCTTTCTGTATCGAAATCCTTGCGAAAAAAGATATTTTCGTACCAAAATTTCCGGCTTTGTTTCTTTTCCCGCAATTTTTGACATAATATCGGAACGTTTCGATTTTGAAAAAATATCCGGCATTTTTAAGGATGAATTACCGATAGTCCAAGTCTTGCAGCGTGAGAAGAAAACTTCTGTATGATATCAGCGAATAATTTAGGTTTTGCTCTGAAAAGAATTTTGTATTTCCGAGCATTCTTCAAGTTATCATCTTTTTCTGCTCCAAAATATCTGAAATCTAAAATAAGAATCTGCGGAACAGCATCATGCGGAATAATAATAGGATATATTTCCGAATAAAAACACTCTTTTTTACAATTTAGACCATCAATTTGCGTTTTCATTTTTTTCGGGTCACTTTCGGCGTTGATCAAAAAGCCTCCTATAAGTCTTGCTTTCACTCTCTTATCCTTATTAGAGAAATCACAGGGTGGTGTAATTTCGATAACAATATTTTTTGCCCCTTGAGGTGCTTTATTAGATTTGAAAGGACTATTAGCTCCTTTTATTTCATAGATGTTTCCCGGAATAACGGAGTTTTGGTCTATATTATTTCCATCAATTAAAATTGCAGCATTTATATGAGCATAGATGTTCGGTAAATCATTCGGTTTAGAGAACGCTTGTACCGGATTGGAAAAAATATTTGACCCAGACTTTTGGCAGTTGATCAACTCCGCATGTAAAATATCATCAAATGCTTTAAATGCATCAATATGCAAAGGATACCCATTTAATTGATTGCTAGGAATTCCAGTATAGTTTAAAGCCATTTTTTGAAGAATGTATAGAAAATCGTTTGCCCTTGCCGAATAATCAGGAATTAGAGAATAAATCTTAGAAATAGTGTTGTCTTGTGCTGTTTTTATGGAATTATGCCACTCGATAAAGAATGTTGCGGAAGGATCTTGTCGTAGAATATTGTTCAAATCTGCCAAAATTCCATTGTATCCATTTCTTAAATAGTTTGATTTATCAAACGGCACAATAAACATAGGTAAGCAATATCTGTCTTTATCCTCCAGTAATTTCTCTTTTAAAATTGAAATATCATCCGTATGCTTGGACCAAACTACTAAGCCGTAACACCCTTTTGTTTTAGGTAGAATTCTTGACAGTATCGGTCTGATTTCCGTAGAGATATTGTTTTTTATGTCAATACTATCGTCCAATGACAAATCCATAAAAATAAGTTGTCTGTATTTTTTTAGAGGTATTATGTTCTTAAATTGCTTATCTTGAGGATTTACTATTTGCATTTTTACGGAAATATCCTCTTCTTCCAATTTTTTTGCAAGTTCCTCTATTTCTTTCTCTTTGTCATCAATAATTACAACGCTATCAATAAAATCGGTTATCATAGTTATTCCTTTGTTTTTTCTTTTGGAAAACATAATGCAATAATTGCCTTATTAATTTGATTTTTTTCAACATCTTTCGGCAGTTCAATATCGTTTTCATCCAAAAATAATAGCTTGCCTTTCATTGCTTTCATCATTTCATCGGCTATATGCAGACCGAGCCCCATCCCTATGTTATGAGGCTTTCCGGTTATAAAAGGTTGAATTGCCGCATCTGTAGGAATATTAAATCCAGGACCGTTATCACTTACAATAATAGAGTTATAGTTTTTTATTTGATCTGTTATGTAAACGGATATTTTTCTATTTTCTTTTCGTGAATAACTCAACCAATAAATAGAATTATCCAATAGATTGGTCAAAACCGATATTGCTTCCGCCTGTGCCAAAAAAGCAGATATATTACAATTTTTAGGATTATTGTATA
>CAUQMN010000307.1:0-2629 GCA_963518765.1 uncultured Campylobacter sp. | reverse complement strand
GGCTTGGCGCACCATGACAAATTTTTAATCCGCAAAAACATCAAGCCGTGCGGTTTCTTGCTGGAGGCTAGGCGCGTTTTTGCAGTCAAATTTAGGCCTAAATTTAGCAGCCGTCTTATCGCGCCAGCCGCGCAAACTGCTTGCAGTAAGCTATTCTTTGTTGTTTTGCCGCCGTTTCCTACCTGCTAGTACCCTCCATACGCGCTGCGGCTATAACCAAACCGCCACCTGCGAATTTAAAGAGGTGGAGCGAAAAAATATTTCTCGTACGCCAAAATGCTCGGAAGTCGCATTTATATAAACGTCCGCTACGCTCGCTCAAAGCAATACGCGTAAAGCGCCGCCTTTACCGCTCAAGTGGCAAGTTTTATAAAGGCTGCGCGGATGGTCTAAGAGCTGGATTTATTAAAAAACCCAAAGCACCGCCTAGACTGTAAAATCTAAATCGGGCTTGCGTGCCGCCACATGCCGTATCTTGCTAGGATAAGAGCGGTGGTTTAAGAGTAAAATTTCCGTAACGGCGTACTTTAGTTTTGCTCTGTTTGGGTTTAATGCCGTATTGTTTGCGCCGCTTAAGAGCTTTTGATGAGCGGCTAAATTTAGCTTCATCCCTCCATGCCCGCACTGCAAAAACACAACAAAATCAAAGCAAGAGGAAGTTTAAGCTTGACTCCTAAAATAGGCACGGAAAGCTACTTCCCCGAAATCAAAGCGGCAAATGCGCTTTGATTTTCGCATAGATTGCAAGGTCGCAACGCCTAGCTTTGGATTATTGCGCAGTCGGCGACCATTTAAAAGTGCGGCTTTACAAGACTATCGCCGGTGGCTATCTCGCCGTGGCGGTACAAAAAGCGCGCAAATAATGCAGGCACGGCAACGGCTAAATTTATTCGGTTTTTACAAATTTAGGCAAACAAGGTCGCAAGAGATTAAACCGTGCCATTACGGTTAAATTTATTTTATCCGCATACATCTTGTTGCAGCAAAGATTTTACCGCCGATCGCTACGGCGAGGCAAAAACAACGTTGCTATACTCCGTCTTGCGGTAAAGGCGGGATAATAAATTTGAACCTTTGCTTTGTAAATTTAAGCAAATAGCCTCCTTAAAATCGCACCCATCAAAACAATCATAAGTTTTTACGTTTTTGATTTAATTTTACATAAATGCAAGCCCCAATACCTGCTTTGACTTAGCAGCGCATTTGGATAAAATTTGCGCGCTAACTGGCTAAAAACCATTTGCTTTAAATTTTATAAATTTACGCTAAAAATCGCCCGCTAAAGCCCGTTTTTAAATCCTAGAAGAGTAATTTACAGACTTTGCTTAAGTTTAAGCCGTAGAATGCAAGCCTTGTTTTTAACCGCCGGCTTGAAAGTCGTGTGTTAAATTTAGCCCTAGCTAATGGCGCACAAGCACGCAAACCATATATAAGCTTAAACAGGCATAGGGCGAAAATAGTGCAAACGCAAAAGCCTGATTTTAGATTTTTGACTGGTCGCATTATCTTTCGCATTAGTCGCAGGGCTTTGTGAAGGTAGTTTCCTTATGCTTTTTAGGAGCTTGAGCTAAATTTACCAAAGCTTGTTTAATCTAGCATATCCGCGAACAGGCTAAATTTGCCTTATAGAACCGCTTGCTAAACTTTGCGTGCCTAGGATACGCGGCATTTTATATTATTTGAGTAAAATTTACTCGTATTTAGCCAACAGGAGACAAATTAGTTCATTTAGCCAAAAGGATCAAAAAGATAAATTTAAAAACGGCTCTTGGCATAGCAAAGCCGCATCTAAAAAATTAAAATATCTAAATTCGGATTTTATGGCGTTGTAAAGAGAAAACAAAAAGTGGATACCAACTATAGCAAAATAGCGGTATAAAAATCGGTAGAGGCAAGCTCTACCGAAAAAGAGATTAAAAACTGTTGAAAGTTATGTTTCCGTCACCATCAACCATGGCATCTAGGTTAGCCAAAGTGGTAGTTCCGGCTAGTTTAACTACGTTATCGTTGAGGTCAAAGTTAGCTCCGCTGGCAGTCTTATTGTAGAACAAATACGTCTCGCCATTGTAAGAGAACGCATATACTTTACCTGCTACGCTAGCATGGGTAAAAAATCCGGTCGCTGTAGCAAAAGCAGCGAAATTCGCATATGCGTTGCCGTTATAATTTAGCTCGATCTTTTCTACGGCGCCAGCTGTAGTATTGCCATCAGGTGCGATCTTAATCTTATCACCGACATTTATATTCTCGATAACGGTGTATCTTAGATTATCACTACTTCCGTCAAAGCCGCTATTCTTTATCTTTGATGCGCTTACATTAAAGGTATCGTTACCCGAACCGCCTTTTATCGTGATGACTTGTTTAGCAACATTTACCTCTCCGGTTTTTACCTCGTTTGTACCCTCGCCGGTTTCGATAGTTACGTTAGCAGCATCAAACGGCGTAGCAGAAGTATCGATCGTATCGTTGCCTGCAGTACCTTTTATGCTTACGATTTTAGTATTCACCGCATCGGTCGTGATGGTGCCTTTTTCTACATTAGTTAAGCCGCTAAAGTCGATCTTCGTAAGCCCAGCTGCGTTTGCGCCGTTAAATTTATATTCATCCTGAGTACCCTGTCCCATAT
>CAUQMN010000306.1:0-2632 GCA_963518765.1 uncultured Campylobacter sp. | reverse complement strand
CGATACTGATCTCGTGTTCGTAGCTTTTAGCGCCGAATATCACAGCAAATTTCATATCTTTTCCTTTTTTATGCTAGTTTTTTTAGGGCTTGTTTGATGAGTTCGCCCGTATTTTGCGCGTCGCACTCGCTAAGTGCCTTGCTTATCTTTTCTCTTTTAAAGCCGAGGCTCTCAAGCGCCAAGATCGCTTCGTGCTGATAGCTAGGCAGATTTTCGTCCATCGTCATCTTTGCGTCGCTAAGTTCGGCGATGATGCGTCTAGCCGTCTTCGCGCCGATGCCGGGCACCGTTTGCAGCGCCGCCGCGTCCCCGCTTTTAACCGCGTTTAAAAATGCGTTCGGATTTAGGCTTGAGCACACCGCCATCGCCGTCGCCGCGCCGATGCCGCTTAGTTTTATCAGCATCTCAAACATCTTTTGCTCGTTGCTATCTAAAAATCCGTAAAGCAAGTCCGCATCCTCGCGAATGATCTGCGTGATGTTTAGCTCCACGCTCTGGCCTCGCTCGAGTTTTGCCGAGCAAAAAAGCGAGATAGCCACGCCGTAGCTCACGCCGCCGGCTGTTTTTAAGATGAGATTTGCGGGCTCTTTTTTTGTTATGACGCCCTCGATCGCTTTTATCATCGTTTTCCTTTAAAATTTGCGATTATCTCTAAAATTTGATTAATTCTTGCAAAAATTTATCCGTCACTTCGCTAAATGCGGCGTTTAGCGCCTTCATCGCGATTTCGCCCTCGTCCGCGCCTGCGTCTTTTTGCGAGCTTAGCACGACGCTTTTTAGCTCTTTGCCGTCTTTAAAAAAGCTAAACATCATGGAAATTTGCGCCTTTTGATCTTTGATTTGAAGCGTGAGTAAATTTGACTTTACGCTAATGTCCGCGTTTTTAAAAGATGGCTTAAACGCGCACTGATTGCTTGCGGCTATGATCAAATTTCGCCTCGCCATCTCGCTTGGGAGCGCTAAAAATTTTATATTTTTTAGCGGACGGATCTCGCCGTTTGCGTCTATCTTTAGGACTTCGCGGCTCTCATACGCGCCAAAAACCCGCACCTCCTCGATGAAAACCGTTTTTCCCGGCCTATTTTCGCACTCTTTAAATTTATCCTCCGCGCCGCCTAGCATAAAATAATTCGTCCTAGGCGCAGGCTTTGCCAAGACGCTACAACCGCTAAAAAACAGCGCCGCCAGAGCTAAAACCGTGCTTAAAATTTTCATTTTTCGTCCTTTTTCTGCGTGTCTTTAAAGAAAAATTCGTACGGGTCGTCCTCGAGTCTAAAAAGAGTATTTCTAAAATCCGAAATGAGCTTTTGAAAGCTTAGCAACGTCCTCTCCGTCTCGTCGCCAATCGTATTTAGCGCGCCTTTTACGTCGTATTCGCCGCTTTTTATTTTTTCTGCTATCGCGGTTTGTAGATTTTTTAGCGCCTGCGCGGCGTCTGTTGCCTTGGTCGTAAACGAATTTACGAACTCAAGCGTGCCCGAGGCGTTTTTTAGCGCTTTTTTTAGCTCGTTTAGCGTCAAATTTGCATTTGCCAAAACCTCGTTTGCGTTTGCGATAGTCGCGTTTATATCGAGATTTCCGGCGTTTATTTTTTTCATCGCTTCATCGGCAGAAACTAGGATATACGAAAATTTAGCCGCGTTTTAGTCGCTTAAAAAATTATTTATATTTTTAAAATTCGTTTCTAAATTTTTAGTTAAGTACTCGGCTCTATCGCCGATTTTGTCGAAAAAACCGGCCTCGAGCCCGATGTAGGCCTTTTCGTTTTTGCTAAAAAGCGGGCTGTTTGCGCTTCCTCTAGAGATATTTAGGTAGCCGATGCCGGTTATTCCTTGTATCTGGGCAGAAGCGGTACTGTCTTTTTTGATAGGCAAATCTTTTCTCACGGAGAGCTCAAGCTCGATGAGGGCTTCTTTTTCGTCGGCAAAGCGGATATCCTTGACGCTGCCCGCGTCTACGCCGATAAATTTGACCGTGGAGTCCCTTTTTATGCCGCTTGGCAAGCTTGTAGTTTTGATGAAATACGACCTATAATCATCGGCCTTTTTCCCGTATCCGCCCAGCCACCACGCCGCGATACCTAGCGCGCTCACTACTAGCACGAAAAAAAGGCCTATCAAAGTATAATTTATTTTATTTCCCACCGTTTTTCCTTGTTTTTAAAAGCTCTTCGAGCGGATTTTCGGGCATTTGCATCAGCTGCTCAAAAGTCCCCTCGAAGGCTATCTTTTTATCCTGAAGTATCAAAAATCTATCTAAAATCGTACAGATACTGTCTATATCGTGCGTCACCATCACGACCGTAACGCCAAGCGTATCTCGTAGCTCCACCACCAGCTCGTCAAACGCACGCGCGCTACTTGGATCAAGGCCGGAGTTTGGCTCGTCTAAAAACAAAATTTTAGGACTTAGCACTAGAGCCCTAGCCATCGCCACGCGCTTTTTCATACCTCCGCTTAGCTCGCTTGGATACTGCAAAGCGACATTTTCGCTAAGGCCTACTTTTTGCAGCCAAAACATCGCTATCTCGCGCATCGAGCGCTCACTCATCCCGCTATACTCTTTTAGTAGAATGTAGATGTTTTCTAGCACGTTCATTGAGGTATAAAGCGCGCCGAACTGAAACATCACG
>CAUQMN010000305.1:0-2640 GCA_963518765.1 uncultured Campylobacter sp. | reverse complement strand
AAATTTAAATCTTTAAACCAAATTTCGTTACAATCGCCCCCGATAAGGAAAAATATGCAAAAAATAATGGGTTTTACGAGAACGCGGGAAAACGCGGAGAAAAAAGGCGCGCTGATACCTAGCGACTTCACGCACGCAGCCATCATCGGAGAGACGGGCAGCGGCAAGACGACGGCGATGATATATCCGAATTTGCTTGACCGCATGCAAAACGGCTACGCGGTGTTTGCAGTGGATTATAAAGGCGGCGAGAGCGCCAAAATAAAGGCTCTAGCGCGCAGAGCCGGCCGCCTAAAAGACGTCGTAAGCGTAGGAGCGAGGCTGGACGCGCCGATAAATCTCATCGCCTCGATGAAGCCGCGGGACTTTAAAAACTGCGTGAAAAAACCGATGGAGTCGAGGGAAAAGTTTTGGGAAGAGTTTGGCTCGAGCATCGCGACGGAGTTTTTTAAGGTTTTAAAGGCGCTTAAAATTTTCGCTAAAAAAATCACTCCGCTAAGCGACTGCTACACGGACGCCTTTTACGCCGACGTACGCACGCTCGCGCGGGATTTTACATTTGACGTCGCAACGATACTGCGCCTCTCGCAAGACCTGGAAAAGATGCTCGAGTTTAAAGACGCGCTGAGCCTAATCTGCGACAATCTCGACTCCTCGACGCTAAATTTCACCCGCGAGACGATAATGATAAACCGCGCGTTTTTGGCCACTGCGGACGAGTTTTTGGACGCGACGAGCCGCTACAAGGACATCGGCGACGAGCGCACGAGGGATGATTTTCGCAACTACTCGATGATGATGTCGCCCTTTCTTGGCCTCATGAACGACGACTCGCTAAACGGCGAGGGCGAGGGCGCTGCGGGCGACGCGAGCATCGCAGGGCTGCTAAATAGCGGCAAGATCGTGATATTTAACGCCGCTAGCTGCGACAAAAGCGCGCTGAGCTTCCTGCTAAACAGCTTTCTGCCCGAGCTTTTAAAGCGCGTAACGATGAAGCAAAAAAGGCCTATTAGCCTATTTCTAGACGAGTCGGCGAAGCTGCTAAGCGAGAACACCGAGCTAAACGAAGAGATCCTACGCGAGTGCGAGGTGGAGCTGGTGTTGGCGTTTCAAAACGAATTTTTGCTTAAACGCGCGATCGGCGGCACGGCGTACGAGGCGCTGATGGGCAACCTTACCAACCGCTACTTCATGCGCAACAAGGACGTCGTGAGGCTGGGCGGCAGCGAGGTGGACTGCTCTACGCTGGAGAAATTCGAGTGCGTGCTAGAGGGCGACAAGATCGCACTGGAGCCTATTTTCATCGACGAGGCGGAGTGTCTGCAAGCGCAGCTGGAGTTTGAGCGCGAGAACCGCCTGCACGAGCGACTGCTGGGCAAAATCTACGAAAACCGCGTGATAGAGTTTGACGAGGAGCTCGTGGATGACGGCAAAATCTGGGTGCGCGACGTGGATACGGGCGAGCGCGAATGCGTGTTTTTCAGCGACGAGGTGCTAAATATCGGCCCGCAAGATATCTATAAACGCCCGCCAAATACAGGCGGTTACAACATCTCGCTTGACGACGGCACGGACGACGCGCAGATAAGCTTTAGGTAAATTTGACGGCGGTTAAGCGGGAGAGCGAGTTAAATTTGAGCGTAAATTTGGGTCAAATTTGAAGGTCGGCGTAAATTTAAACGGCAGCGCAACTTGAAGATTTTAACCGCTCGCCGTTTGAATAAAACTAGGCTGGATAAATTTAAAATTTGACTTTAGGCGGAGGATATGAACGAAAATATAGGCAAAGAAAATAAAGAGCCGGAGCTACTTTACAGACTAGATAGACGAAATCCGCTCATGGTGATGATCGACTTTATTGGTTATAGCTTTTTACTGCTTGTGCCAGGCCTGCTGACCGCGATATATTACAGAGGTTGGATGCAGATGCTGGGCATCCTAGGTTCTTTATTTTTAGGCAGGCTTTTGTACAAGCTTATTTTTTTAACTACATTGAAATTTACAGAGACAGGATCGTCATAAACAGATATATTTTCGGCGATACGGTTATAAAAAGCGAGGATTTAGCGCATTGTCGTACTTATTCCATGTTTCCGTTTTTTCCGGCACAAGTATGGATAGCAAAAAAGAGAAAATATTTTTTATATAGAGTTTATGCGGTGGAAAGCTTAACATTTGATCAAGCTTGTGATATACAAAGAAAGATATTTTGGATGATACCTCCAGACAAAATTAATAAATAAAGGATAAAAATGCAAACAACTATATGGATAGACGGTCAAAAATATGACGTTTATGACAAAAATATTACATCAGACAAAAAGGCTCTTGCCGGCAGTCAAATTTAACAAAACCGCCCGCAAATTTATCTCTCCTCGCTTCGGGTCAAATTTAGCCGCCAAACCAAACCCAAATTTAAAGCGTAAATCTTAAAATTTAGATTTTTATCTACGTTTTATATTTTTGCCGTCTTTATCTACGCACATAAAATCCACGGTAGCCCCGCCGTCATAAATCAAAGCTACGCCGTCTGAATGAAATCTATCGTCGCAGCCCGCTTCCTTGTCGCCTCGCAGTATCTCGTCCGAAGCGTCGTCAAAAATCTCGTAATAAGCACCCCCAAAGCCCTCACTGCGATAA
>CAUQMN010000304.1:0-2641 GCA_963518765.1 uncultured Campylobacter sp. | reverse complement strand
CTCGCCGATATTTTCCATAAAGATTTCTTTGATACTGCTTTTTGAAAAAATATAATTAGCCATGCTCTTGGCTATTTTTGCATAACCTTTGCTTCCAAAAAATCCGTAAAAAGGAAAAAGCTCTTCTAAAACCTCGTCTACTATAGTAGATAGCGACATATCTATGTAAAATTTATAATTTTCATCCATAGGTACGGACTTAAACGGCCTCATAGCATTATCGTGGGCTTTTTTTAGATCTTCATACGCCCACCTCTCGTCTTGAGCTACTTTGTCGTCGAAATTTGAGCCGTACTCTTTCTCGAAATCTTTAAAAAACTCATAAAAGCTATCTTCAAATATCGGCATACCGTTTTCTACGAAACCGTTTTCAAAGCCGTCTGCTATCTCTTCTATGCATACGGCGTCTTTTGCTTGGGCTCTTTGCATAGTCTGCTTAAAGAAGTAAATTTTCTTTTTGCCTTCGCTAGTTTGTAAAAACGCATCCTCGTTTAAAAGCTTGAACCGCTCTTCATATACGGTTATGTATTCGCCGTCGTTACTACTAAAAAAGCCTCCCGGGGAGTTAAATTCGATCAAAGATTGGTCGAATTTTTGTCTAATGACGTAAAAAGTCGTAGCTAAAAGAAATATTTCTATGGCGGAATACGGATACTCGGTTATCCTGTATTCTCCTCTTATGCCGCCGCGCTGTGCTCCTGATATGAGTTTTTGTACTTCTTTTTTGCTTCCGCACTTGCCAAGGTTTTGTGAATTGCTTTCCGTGTAAAACACTTCGACTTCGTATTTTTTATTGATGGTTTGAAAATAATCCGCAAATTCTTTTATACTTGTTTTTAAAAATTCCTCTTCTTTTTCTTTTATATCTTCCATATCGTCCGGAGATCTGAAAAATGAATCTATATGTTGCAATTTTAGGTTTGATTCATCGGCGGTAGCTTTCATAGCAAGGTAATGGCTTATAGCATCTTGCTGCTCGTCTTCTTTCGTTGTGACCATATTCATAAAGGCCTCTTCGGCGTCTTTGATATCGTCTTCAAATTCTTCTAAGATATCCCTTGATATACGCACGAACGGGCTTAAATTTAGCAGATACAAGTCCTCTTCATCTTTTGCGTTTACGCTTATAGAGTATTTACTGTAGTCTTTTACTTGGTTTATCTCGCCGGGCTTTATTAGCTTTGGGTCTTTATCGCTTCTGTTGTTTTCATCGTTTATTTTATAGCTAAGCGCCGTTTCTACTATATACTCGCTTAGCTTGGCGTTGGTTTTTTGCGAGGCTCTTGATAGCACGAGATAGTTTTTAGCCAGTTTTCCGTATCGAAGGCTGTTTGTATCCCGGTCTTTATCGGTAGAGGATTTATCTCGGATGAGATTTGCGAACTTTAAAGAGTTAAAAAACGAATGTTGTATATATACAAAGTGCGCGCCGTTTGATATCACGCTATTTTCTATGGCTTCATACAAGCTATGGCTATCTTTATCTTTCTTTCCGGTATTTTTGCATATGCTTATGTTTTCGTTTTGTGCTTTATAAATTTTTCCTCTAACGTCAAAAAAATCTACGCCGCTTGACGCCGCATCGATCTTTGAGTAATCTATGGCGTCGTCCTCACTTTTTTTGCTTTCGTCAAATAAAAGATCCGCGCAAATGCCTAAACATTCGTCTACGTTAGTTGGAACGTTTAACCCCGAAACCTCAAATCCCGAAAAATCTATCAATCCTCCGCTGCTACCGTCCTTGGACTTAAATACTAAAATATTGCTAAGGGAGTCTGAATTTAGAAGTCCAAAGATAAAACCAAACTCGCTGGCAAGTAAATTTGCAACCGGTCCGGCAAATGCGTAAAAGCCCTTTTTTTTACTATATTCGTATATTTTAGAGCCGGTTTCATAAATATCTCCCGCAGAGGATATAATGGTTACGGGCTTATATATTTTTTTAAGCTCCGTGAAGTCTATGATACTAATCAAGGCCTTTGCTATCTCTTTTACGGTATAGCCGTATGTTTGCTTGGATGTTTTTTCTATGTTGCTTTTTAGTTTGTTAAACGCATTGCTTATGCTTTCTTTTACTTCCTCTTTCGGGGCGAAATTTTCATTTTTCAGTATGACCTCGGCTTTTTGGATTATACTTTTTTGCAGCTCATCCAGACTATTCTTGACGCTGGTTTTGTTTACGTCGTAGTTTTTTGCCAGCTCGCTTGCAGCATCGGTAAAATTTTTTACCTTTTCATACTCCTTTTTACCTGTGTTTGCGAGATTTATTAGGTCTTTGATGAATTTTTCTACGGGATTTTCTTCGTTTATTACAGTATGTGCCTCTATGACTTTATCTAGTCTTCTAATGTTAAATTTACCGTTTCTTATCGTCTCTTTGCCGTCTATGAGCGCGCTTTTATCTATAAAATTGGGCGTTACTATTTTTATATTATTGCCGTCGCTAGGAGTCTCTCGTATATTTGGGCTCATATCAAAAAGCCTTTGCATGATAATGCCGCCTAGGGTATTTGGCTGTAATACGTCATTGTGATAAAAGCTGTTGAGATTTCTGCAATAAAAAGTAACGTTAGGGTATTTTTGAGTATACCCGTCAAATTCCTTCAGTAGCGTTTCTATATCCTGCACGACTCTTATATCG
>CAUQMN010000303.1:0-2643 GCA_963518765.1 uncultured Campylobacter sp. | reverse complement strand
GGTGCAAGACCTAGCCGTAGAATTTGGTATCCGCTCGATCCCTACGCTTCTATTTTTCAAAAATGGCGAAGTCGTAGAGCAAATGGTCGGCGCACAATCAAAACAAGCCATCGCCGATAAGATAAATTCGCTTCTTTAATGGTTTTTAGACGAGGAGGAAGCCTGCTTCCTCTCACCTCCGTTTTTGCGTCCTTTATCGGTGCAGCGTTGGTAGCAGGCGTATTTGCTTACAATAATTACAGATTTTCACAGTATAAATTCGTAAATTTTAACGAGCTGGTTTTTTACGAGCAGGCTCAAATTTTCGCGCCGCAAGACGACAAATTTTTACTCGTGGTTTTTAGCTCCAACCAATCAGATTGGAAGGAAATTTTAAAAACTTCGAATAAGGATTTAAAAATCGTCGCCGTGGACTTGCTCCAAAAACGCGCGCCTAGCGATGGAAATATAAATTTCGTCGCTTCGGATATAAATACGATTTTAAAGCTGATGCACGTCCTAAATATCACGGCTTTGCCCGCAAGCGTGGAGCTAAAGGCGCAAAAGGGTGGCATTTATAAACAAGATTCGAAAATAAATAAAATTTAAAGGAAAAAATATGTTAGATTTAGCGATCATCGGAGGCGGTCCTGCCGGACTTAGCGCGGGACTTTACGCCACTCGCGGCGGATTAAAAAACGTCGTAATGTTTGAAAAAGGAATGCCCGGCGGTCAGATCACGAGCAGCTCCGAGATAGAAAACTATCCGGGCCAAAAAGCACCCGGCGAGAGCGGCATCGACTTCATGAGTACGTGGGTCGCGCAGTGCACGCATTTTGGCCTAAAGCACGAGATGGCGGGCGTCGAGCGCGTGGCAAAGAACGCCGACGGCAGCTTTACCGTTAGGCTTGAAGGCGGCAAAGAAGAGCAGGCCAAAGCAGTCATCGTAGCCACGGGCTCCACTCCGCGCCGCGCGGGCTTTGCGGGCGAGGACGAGTTTTTCGGCAGAGGCGTGAGCACCTGCGCGACCTGCGACGGATTTTTCTATAAAAACAAAGAAGTAGCTGTCCTAGGCGGCGGCGACACGGCGATCGAGGAGGCCCTGTATCTAGCTAACATCTGCTCGCGCGTCTACGTCATCCACCGCAGAGACGAGTTTCGCGCCGCTCCCGTCACGCTAGAAAAGGCTCGCGCTAACGCCAAGATCGAGTTCATCACAAGCGCCACGATCAAGCAAGCCTACGGCGACAAAGCAGGCCTTGCAGGTCTAATCATAAACACGAAAGATGGCGAGCGCGACCTAAAAGTGCCGGGCATTTTCGTATTCGTCGGACTTAACGTAAACAACGACGTCCTTCGCCAAGAAAATGGCGAGTTTTTGTGCGATATGGAGGCAGGCGGCCAGGTTAGCGTCGATCTAAAGATGCAAACTAGCGTGCCTGGGCTATTTGCCGCGGGCGACATCAGAAAAGACGCGCCAAAACAAGTCATCGTGGCCGCAGGAGACGGCGCAGTAGCGGCTCTTAGCGCGCTTAGCTATATCGAGAGCTTACACTAAGATTTATCAAATTTAGCCGAGCTTTTCGGCTAAATTTTCTCTTTTTATCTCAATTTTTTCAAATTTACCGAGTTTTACTTTGTCCTTTCAAATTTTGCGGCGATCCAAACCCGTCCCTTTTTGATTTGATTTTTCGGTTTATATTTTTACCCTGCCCCCAAATTCACTCAAATTTAACCGCCATTTGGCTAAGATTTTGCAAATTTAGTCATGTGCAAAAAGGATCGAATTTGCAAAGCTTTTTTAAATTTCTATTCAATTTCGTAGCCTTCGCCGCCGTCCTCTTTTATCTTTCGTATTTGGGAGTTAAATTTGATAAATTTGGCTCAAGCACAGTGCCGACTGGTTTCACCGTCACTCCCGATACTAAAATAGACCCAAACTCCGAGCTAAGCAAATACGTAACGCAAGAGGAGATAGACGACTTTGGTTTTAGATACGCCAACATCGTTTGCGACGAGGAGAAAAACGCTACGCTAGTACCTTTAAGGGCCGCTCTTGATAGAAAAGATACCGATTTCGTAATTAAATTTATAAAAGATAACAACCTAAGCGTAGACGTAAGTATGAGAGATAAAAGAACGCCGCTGATGTACAGCTCTTTTAGAAACGACGTAAATACCTCTAATGCTCTAATAAATTTAGGAGCCGATATAAGGGCTAAGGATAGATTCGGTCTATCTCCTATGGCTTATGCCATTATGTTAAACTCCGTTGATACCGCCAAGATGCTGCTAGAAAAAGGGGTTAAATTTGAAGAGGTAGAGTATGTGGCTTATTTTATACTAAACTCAAATGACTACGGATGGATGTCGTCGCTAATAATAGACAGTAACGACATAACCATAAATTATGCTATCGACCCAGATCATCCTGGACGATACCCTGATACTGACATAAATAATCCGGCCTGCGTCGAAACTTGTGATGGTGACAAGGTAGAGCCGTTTAAATACGTAGTCTTAAAAAACCTGCCACAAATGGCAGAACTAATGCTAAGCACGGGGTATAAACCCAAAGAGTTTAAAATGGGAAGCGGACTGCAAGGCATAAAAGACGAAGAGAAAAATAGGCCGTTACAGCTAAGCGGCTGGGCTATCCTAGAT
>CAUQMN010000302.1:0-2655 GCA_963518765.1 uncultured Campylobacter sp. | reverse complement strand
AGGATCGAAATCCCAAGCTATTTATAATTTTTACAAAAAGCGAAATTTGATCTCGCAAACAAGTCCGAAGCTCGGAGATTTGGTGTTTTTTAACAACACTACAAGTCAAACCAAAGGCAAAAACAAGCAAATCATAACCCACCTTGGCATCATAGACCGCATAGAGGACGACGGAACTATAAGATTTATGCATAATACCAGAGGCAAAAACAAAAGCGGATTTATAAATCTATTTCAAAAAAATAGCCATAAAATAGGCGGCAAAGAGGTAAACTCCTACATCGTAGCGTGCAAAGGCGGCGACTCTACTTGCCTAACGTCAAACAGATTCGCCGGCTTTGGCAAGGTTAATTTTTAGCTAAATTTATGTCTAAATTTTATATGATAAAGCCTTTAAAAAGGAGCCGTTTTTGAAAGCTACGATATCGCTCATCGCGTTAAATTGTCTAGTATATTTTGCCGTTTACTGCGGCATTTGCGGTAGCAACGCTACGCTTGGGCTAAATATGTTTTTTGTTGACGGGCTTTACGTCTGGCAGCCCGCGACCTCGATGTTTATGCATGCAAATTTAGCCCATCTGCTAATGAATATGGCGGTTTTGTATCAGTTTGGCTCGCTTCTAGAGCGGTACTACGGCAGCGAAAAATTTGCCGTTATCTACTGCGTCGGAGGTGTTTTGACTTCGCTGCTTAGTTTTATTTATATTTATGTTATGTTTAAGACTAACGGAATTTTTATAAATTTAGTCGGAGCTAGCGGCGCGATTAGCCTACTACTAGGCGTTTTGGCGTTTTTAGACGCAAACAGCAGAAAAGGGCTAATAATCGCTATCTTGCTAATGAGCTTTGCACCGGTAGCCATGGGCGTAAACGTCGCCTGGTACGCGCATATCATCGGTTTTGCGCTAGGGTATTTCGGGGTAAAATTTAAGGTGATAAAATGAGATTTTTCGATCAAATTTGGGAAATTTTAGAGTGTGGCGACAAGGAGCTTAAATTTGATAAATTTAAACGATTTTACGCCGAGTACAAGGCCGGTAAATTTGACGCGCAAATAGAAGAGGGCGGTAAATTTGACGAGATAAAACCGCTCGAGCGCCCAAGCTACGCGGCATTTTGCGAGGTCGTAGCGATGAGAGAAATCGGCGGCAAAAAGCAAGCGGACAAACAAAAAGCCTTCCTTCACTCGATCGCGCATATCGAATACAGCGCCGTAGATATCGCGCTAGATGCGGCGTATCGCTTCCGCGCGCTACCAAAAGCCTACTACGACGACTGGCTGGAGGTCGCGCAGGATGAGATCAGGCACTTTAAGATGATCGAGGATCACATGGCTAAATTTGACGTAAAATACGGCGATTTTGCCGTACACGACGGGCTTTTTATCGCTTTGCAAAATACCTCCGCGTCGCTGCTTGAGCGCATGGCGGTGCTGCCTAGATACATGGAGGCAAACGGCCTTGACGCAAACGCTTTTATGCTAAAAAAGCTGGAAACCGAGCGCGAAAAAGACGCGAGCAAGGCGCGGCTTTGCGAAATTCTGCAAGTTATCTTAGACGAGGAGATCTCGCACGTCTCAAAGGGCGATCGTTGGTTTAAATTTGCCTGCGAAAAAGAGGGCGTAAGCCCCGAAATCTACGCGCAAATCGTGCAAAAAATCTACCCTAAAGCATTTTTGCAGTCCCGCGAGCTAAACGTTAGCGCGCGCCTAAAATCAGGCTTTAGCGAGGCAGAGATCGAGCACATAAAAAATCTATCAAAGGCCAAAAAGGCGGAATAAATGAAAAAAATCTACTTTATCAGGCACGCAAAAGCCGTAGAAGAGGGCGAAGGCAGCGACTTTGAGCGCGATCTAAGCGAGCGTGGCAAAAAAGACCTAGCGCTGATGTGCGAGCGGCTAAAAAAGCATGAGGTGAAGGCGGATGCTATATTTGCCAGTCCCGCCAAACGCTGCGCCAAAACGGCTCAAAAGCTAGCCGAAGCGGTCAAATTTAAGAAGA
The DNA here is from genome assembly GCA_963518765.1 of uncultured Campylobacter sp. GTDB lineage: Bacteria > Campylobacterota > Campylobacteria > Campylobacterales > Campylobacteraceae > Campylobacter_A. Next base: position 655 of record CAUQMN010000302.1, on the reverse strand, counting down.
AAATCAAATTTAAAGACGAACTATACGGAGCGCAGACGCATGAGCTTTTGACTTTTGCAAGAGAGTTTGACGACAAATTTCAAAGCGTATTTATCATAGCTCACAACGACGCTATAACTGAAATTTGCGAGCTTTTAAGCGATGCCGCGATCGGAAATATCCCGACTTGCGGTATCTTTTGCATCGAATTTGACGGTAGCTTTAAAGAACTAAAAGAACACGGCGCAAAGGCCCTGTTTTTTGATTATCCTAAAAAACATAAAAAATAGGGCTGCTTAAAAGCTCTATTTTATTCCTGCATTTTTTATCGACTTAATTACTTCAAAAAATCATCTCAAAAACATACAATAACAAGCAAAATATTTAGCAAAATAAGCATAAAAATTATCCGTTAAATTTAGCATGAAATTTAACGGATAATTTGTTTTAATTCAAAAGGTAAAACGTTAAAAAAGACCTTGTTTTCGGTATTTGCTGAAGATATTGAGGCGATACAAAAGAGATATAAATATTTATTTGAAAATTACAGTTTTCAATACAAAATGGCAAAAATAGTCTGTATTTTACGCTTTAACATATTTTTTGATGTATTAAAATGCATATCGTCTCATTATGCCTCTATGTGATTACGGATATAAATTTAAGTATCTTAAGC
>CAUQMN010000301.1:0-2657 GCA_963518765.1 uncultured Campylobacter sp. | reverse complement strand
TAATACAACAATAAGCATAAAAAATATATAAAAATATATAGTTAATTAGTGCATTTTATACTAAAAGCTAAATTTAGCCTCTAACTAGCCTTAGATATCGCAAAATCGGCTAAATATGGATAAGAATTAGCAAATAGCTGCTTTAAGGTTATGCTGCGTAATGCCGGTAGCGATCGCAGCAAACCGCGTAAAATCCGGGTACCGATAATACTACCAGTCTCGCGACTATGTTTACCGATCCTGCCTTTGTTTCGCGATATAAAGGTAAATTTGATTTATCGCGCTTTATAGTAGGCCTAAACTAGCGTCTTTACGGTGCAAACGGTTTGGACGAGCCTTACGCAAAACGGCACGCGGCAGGTGCGGCGTTAGTTAATCTCCCGTATCTTTTTAGTCCGCTTTAAAAACATCTCTATCCGCTAAAGTTGCGCCGCATCTAGCGCCTTGCCCGAGTAAAAATACTCCACGCTGTTGCCGTTTGGATAGTAAAATTTGCCGCTTCGCCCGGTACATTTGTGGCGCCGCCATCTTGGAGCGAGCTTTTTGCGTCATTTGTCGCTCGTAAAAGTCGTTTAAATTTTTAGCGCCGTCAAGATTTGAGCCGTCTGAGCGCTGCGGGCATAAAATTTGATCGTCTCGCAAAAACGGCAAATCTGCTTTGTCTGCTTTGATTTTTAAGCCTTGCGAACTCAAATTTTGCTTGCAGTTATTATTTTTGCGGCAAATTTTGCCTGCGCCGATTTGGCTGCCTTCGGCATCAAATTTACTCGCCCGCGAGGGCAAATCCTCGCCGCGCGCAAGCTTTAGCCCTTCGTTAAGCTTGCTTACTAGACGGTTTGGCGTGCCGTCTATGCCATCGATGATGCGCGCTTGAGGAGGCTAAATTCGCGCCCGTAAAGTCTTTTTATTATGAGTAGCGAACGGTCGTTAAAAATTGACTATAAATTTGAAACGAGCGCTAAATTTGCGGCTCAAATTTTGGCGTTTAGTCGGTCGCAACGATACGCCGAATTTTAAAATTTAAGCAAAGGCGGCTTGATTCAAATTTCAGCTAAAATTTACCTCGTGCTCCACAAATTTTACAATGCTTAAATTTACCCCTACGCCGCGATATTTTGCAGATTTTCAAAGCTAAATACGTTTAGTCCGTTTTTGTATTCGTAGCCTAGAGTTAGCTTGTGGGCTTTGATTATATTTTCTACGATATAGAGCCCCAGACCGAAGCTCTTTTGCGCGCTTTCGCCCTTTGTAAAGGGCTCGACGTAGTGGCGCAGCTCCTTTGATAGCCGCTCGCCTTCGTTGATAAATTTGATCGACTCGCGCGTGATGGTGATATTTACGTGCTTGTTTGGAGAGTATTTTAGTGCGTTATCTATCATATTTTTTGCAGCGATTGCTAGCAGCTTAAAGTCCGCATTTAGATTCACGTCCTCTAGTTTGCTAATAGTAACCTGCCCTGGATCAACCATCGCGATATCCAGAGCCTCGTCGATGATGTCGTCGATACGGCAAATTTTAGTATTATTTAGCGCGATGTTTGAGGTGACTTGCTCGACGGCGGCAAATTCGTTTATGAGATTTTCGAGTTTTATAAATACCGACACGAGTCGTTCTTTATTTTTTCTTTTTTATATAATTTAGGCGGCTAGGAGGCCGTTGGTTTTAGGGGTTTTTAGATCGTGCATTATGTTTCTTAAAAACAGCTTGCGCGACGCGTTTAAATTTTTGATCTGACAAACCGCGTCGTAAAACGCCTCCGCAACTTCGGAAATTTCGTCGTTACCGCTGCTGACGTTTTGCACTTCGTCGATCTCGCCTGCGGCAAATTTGGCTATCTGGCGCTTTAGTTTTCTTAGCGGTTTTATCTTCCTGATAACAAAAACGTAAGCGGCCAAAAGTATGATCGCCACTAGCGAAAAGATGATCTTGATGATGTCGTAGCGGTATGGCTGGTAGTCGTTATCCTTTAAAAGCAGGACTTTATCCACGTGCTGGACTTTTAGGTAGTGGTGATTTTGATAGATCATGATAGCGCTGGAGCCGATGTCTGCGGATATCTCCTCAAGCACGGTTGCATTTGCTAGGATCTCCTCTTTTTGCCGCTCGTTCGTGATCTCGGGCATCTTAAAGTCGCCCGTTTGGCGCTCGTATTCTTTTTCGTTTATGATACCGCTCATCAAAAAGAGCTGGTTTCTAGCGATCGTGGAGTACTTGGCGTTTAGCTCGCGCGCGTAGTTTTGCTTGTCGTAGTCCATCAGCCACAAAAATGCTAAAAATATGCTTGTTAGCGCCAAAGCAAAGATAAAAGTGATAGTGTAAAAAACCGATGAGCGTTTCATTTGCGGGCTTTTACTGCATTAGCTTGTAGCCGATGCCGCGGATAGCGTGGATGTATTTTGGCTCTTTTGGATCGTCGCCTAGCTTGCCTCTGATGCGCCCGATGATGACGTCGATACTCTTGTTCGTCGAGTCCTCGCTGATGCTTGCGCAGTTGTAGATGAACTCCTCGCGAGTGATCGCGCCGCCTTCTTTTTGTAGCATGTATTTTAGGATGTCGTACTCGGCCGCGGTCAAATTTAACGGCTCGCCTTTTAGCGTGATGACGTGTTTAAAGTCGTCTATGGCGATATCTTTCTCGCGCGCAGGCTCTTTTGTAC
>CAUQMN010000300.1:0-2657 GCA_963518765.1 uncultured Campylobacter sp. | reverse complement strand
GTACGATGCGAAGCGTAACGGTATCTTGTAAAATAGCTTGTAAATTTAGGCTGTTTTCGATACTGACGTAATAAACGCCGATCACTGCAAAAAGCGCGGCGATGCGTAAAATTTTAGATACGATTTCGTTGCCGAGTTTTGAGATATTTTCACTCACGGCTAGCGATAAAAATAACCAGCAAAATATCCAAATAAGCGCAAAAACCGCGTCTAAAAATAAATTTTCATCGTAACGCTCGCGTACGACTATAGCAAAAGCGGGTGAAAAAATCAGGCTCAAAACGAACCAAAAAAGCGAACGAAACGCAAGCAGGACGAAACACGCATAGATACAAGCGCTAGCGGCAAGTAAAAGCCACTCTGCCCCAAAAACTAGCCCGAGCGCATAAACGCCGACGCAAAGCACAAATAGGCCGCAAAAGAGCGAATAATAGCCCTCAAGCAGCCTCGTAGCCTTTAAATTTATATTTTCAAAAAAGTTTATCACGCGTGGATCACGAAATTTTCTTTTGTTTCGGGCGAAAGACCTTCATCACGCTCTCATCAGTCTCTATAAATGCGCCGCCGATGAGATCAATGCAGTACGGAATCGCCGGAAATACGGGCTCTAAGCACTCTCTGATCGCCTTTGGCTGGCCGGGTAAATTTACGATGAGCGCGTGCCCTCTGATACCGGCCGTTTGGCGCGATAGGATCGCAGTGGGGACGTATTTTAGGCTAGCAGCGCGCATTAGCTCGCCAAAGCCCGGCATCATCTTTTCGCATACGGCTTCGGTTGCCTCAGGCGTCACGTCGCGAGGAGCCGGTCCCGTGCCGCCTGTAGTTAGCACTAGATCGCAGCCTAGCACGTCTATCATGTGTTTTAGGCGCTCTTTTATGAGCTCGATCTCGTCAGGGATCACCTCGTAAAAATACTCGCGCTCGCTCGTTATCCAGCCGTCTAAAACCTCTTTTATCGCCGCACCCGATAGATCGTCGTATTTGCCCTCGCTAGCGCGGTCGCTCAGCGTCAAAATGCCGATTTTTACTTTCATTTTTTCTCCTTAAATTTAGTTGTAATACTCTTTGATAATTTTGCCCAGCGCGTCTTTGTCGATACTCTCAAAAATCTCGATATGCTCGCTGATGCGCTCTAGCTGCGTTTTCATGCCCGTCAAAAACGTTCCGACCTCGGCGTATGCCTCTTGTAGTAGCTCCTCGGCATCTGAAGCATTTGGTATCAAAGCGCGCCCCATACCGTACTCAAAGACCATATTTTGCGCTATCTCGCGAGCTTTTTGGATGTCGGCGCCAGAGTTTGAAAAAGTATCGTCTTTGACCGTCTTTAGCGCGCTCATACCCGCCAAACAGACCTTGATGCGAGCAAACATCTGCGAGCGCGACTCTATCTCTCGCTCGGGACGCATAAACTGCTCCTCGACGAGCGAAATTTTTTCAAATTCTATCCCAAACCAATACGCCGCCAAGGCCTTTGCGCCCTGATAGAGCGCTTGGATGCGCTTTTCCTCGTCGTTGTAGCTTAAAATCCTCTTTTTTCCGAGCAGGACTTTGTTTAAAACGCTTTCAAAATCGCTAAACTCTATCATCTCGCCGCCGCGTCTTAGCGCGTTTATCGCGGCTTCGTTTACCAGCGTAGAAAGCGCCGCTCCGCTAAAGCCGACGCTGATACGCGCTACATCCTGCGCCTCTACGCTCGTGTTTTTGTCTTTTAAATAGGATTTTAAAATCTCGGCCCTATCGCTAAAATCAGGCATCGAAAGAAAAATACGTCTATCAAATCGCCCCGAGCGCAGCAACGCCTCGTCTATCATCTCGATGCGATTAGTCGCGGCGATAACTATGACACCCGAGTTATCCTCAAAGCCGTCCATCTCGGTCAATAGCTGATTTAGCGTGGCCTCGCGCTCGTCGTTTCGGTTGCCGCCGCGCACCTTGCCAACGGCGTCGATCTCGTCGATAAATATGATAGAGGGCGCATAGGCTTTAGCTTTTAAAAATAGCTCATGCACGCGTTTTGCGCCCATGCCGACGTAAATTTGCACGAAACTCGCGCCGCTTTGGTAAAAAAACGGCACTCCCGCCTCGCCCGCGACGGCCTTTGCTACTAGCGTTTTACCGACTCCGGGAGGCCCGACCATCAGCACGCCTTTTGGCATTTTGATGCCGAATTTTTTATATTTTACGGGATCTTTTAGAAAATCCACTATTTCGCCGAGCTCAAATTTGACGTCTTTTATACCCGCTACGTCGCTAAATTTGACATTTGAGATAGCAGGCTGCACGGAGCTAGCCGAGATATTTTCATACTCATAGACGTTTGCTTTTTGATTCTCGTTTTGAGCGGCGATTTTTTGCTTTTTAAACCTCGCATAAACCGCAAGCCCCGCAAAACAGATAGCAAGTAGCGCTAAAACGGCCAAAATTTCATCCAGCACGGGCGTGTCTTTTTTTATATCTACGGGCGCTTTTTGCATGAGTTTGCGCACATCTACGCCGTCTTTTACGATGAGGTATTTATGCCCTCCCTTGGTCGTTAGCTCGATCTGGCCGCCGTCTATCGTCGCGCTCTCGATCATACCGCCCTCTAGTAGCTTTTCATAGCTTTCATACATTATGTTTTTGGGTTGGCTTCTGCCGACGGCGATAGCTAGCAAGAC
>CAUQMN010000299.1:0-2669 GCA_963518765.1 uncultured Campylobacter sp. | reverse complement strand
AGATTTGCCAGATTTTTGCCTCAGAGCCGAAGTAATTTACCGACGTATACTCCATCTCGTCGCCGTTTGCGGCGTAGTAATAAACCCATTTTGAGTTCGGGGCCTGCGTGATTTTTTCGTATTCGCCGTTTGGCTTGCGCTCGAAGCTTATCACTATGCCGTTGCGCGGCTCCATATTATTTTCTATCCGCGTTAAAACGCCCTTTTCGTCGTAGACGTAGCTATCGTCCATCACTAGCGTCCCGCCCGAATACACCGTCCTAGCGATCATTTTACCGTCCTTGCCGTAAGCGGTTTTCTCCGTGCGGGGGTAAAATCTATCCTCCACGTGCTGCTCTTTGGCCGTCGCGACTAAATTTTCGCCGTCAAATTCGTATTCGTAGAGATAAACGGCGCTATCTTGATATTTTTTGCGGATTAGCCCGTCTTTGCCGTACTCAAACAAAACCGAGCCATTTGGCACGCCGTTTATATGCTCGGTTTCTTGCACTATATAGCCGTTTTCGTTAAACTCCGTCCGCTTTACGCGCGTATTTTCTAGCGCGCCCGAGCCGTCCATAGAGTATTCATACTCCGTAGCCGTCATGCTCTTAACCTCGCCTTTTAGATCCTTTTTGCTCCAGTCGCTTTGCGGTAAAACGGCCGAGTTTAGATAGCAAACCGCCGATGCCGCCGCTAAAATAACCTTTAAAATTTTCATTTTTATCCTTTAAAATCATCTAAATACCGTCAAGTCGGTCGCATACCAGGCGACGACGCAAGGCCGAGGGGCGGAAATTTGCTTTTATGCGCGGACTGGAAATTTACCTGGCTTTGCGGCTTTTGCTTGCGTTTTTTTGAGGTGCAGAGAGTAAATTTAGCAAGAAAATCTTTGTGCGTACAAATTTAAACCAACAAATTTGACTTTATCCGTGCGGGATTAAATTTACCCCGCAAAACGGCTCCAAGGCTAACCGACCGTTTAGCGGGTTTTGCGGTAAAATTTAGAAATCTAAGCTATCACGATCAGCACGCCAAGGTCTTTGCCCGCAGCATTTTGATAAAAGCTCAAAAGCCCGTTAAAACGCTCTTTTAGCTCGACTTTGATATCCTCAAATTCGCTCTCGCGCTCCCATATCTCGGGGTATGTGCCCGCCTTGCCAAAGCACGTAAAATTTACGTTTGCTAAAAGCGCGTCGATGTCAATGCTTTGCATCGCTTTGGCTACGGCTTTTACGTCGTCTGCATCCACGTAAGATACCGCCTCGCTCCCCTCCTCGCCCGCCATGCCGCGTCCAAATATCGCCCAGCTCAGCGGATTTGGCGTCGCGAAAATCTCGCCCGCGCTCATCGCTTCAAACATATTTTTGCCGGTTAGCATTTTATGCATCGCGTCCCACATTTTATCTAGGTCGTATTCGTCCAGCGTCTCGCCGTCGCCGCCGTTTTTTATCGCCTCGATATCGCCCTGCGCATAGGCGTAATAGTGCGCGCTCATTCCCATTTTTGCTCCTTAAATTAAAATAATCGATTATACCTAATGAAAGATAAAATTTACGCTTGAAAACCGCCGTTTAGCGCGTAAATTTTAAACGCAAATTTAAGATAAATTCGTCGCAACAAAAGCGGCCGAAAAAGGAAATTTATAAAAGAGGCGGCGAACCGTAAATTTAGCAAATCCGCCGTAATATTAAATAAGTGCAAGTATCGCGAGATGATTTTTTACTTCGCCCTGCTCGTAACGCCAAAGCGAAGAGGGTTGCGACGTAAAATTTTGGCGCAGGTAGAACACATAGTTTATCGGGCCAAAATTTTACTAGCTCTCTCAAAAGCGCTCGCGAGATACCGCACAAAAATAAAGCGCAAATATCGCGAGATGATTTTGAGAGTTGTGTAGAAATTTTAAGTCAAGGCTAGACACGTAGTCTGCCGCAGGCTTAAAATTTCAAATCTCTCTCAAAAGAGCTCGCGAGACGCCGTGCGCTTAGTGAGTTAGGAAAAGCTCCTGGATTTTGGCCCTATCCGTAGTCTGCGTAAGCGCAAGCATCAAAAGGACTCTAGCTTTTTGAGCATTTAGGTTATCGCTTGTTAAAAAGCCGTATTTGTCGTCATCAACTTCGCCGTTCATGGTCGTCTCGCCGCTACTTACGCGCGAGCTTCGCACGACCGTTACGCCGCTTTTAGCCGCTTCGCCTAGAGCCTCAAGCGCGCTTGGGAATGGATTTCCGTTACCCATGCCCGCGTTTACGATGCCTTTGGCTCCGTTTTTGACGGCCAAATTTATAAAATCCGGGTTGTCGTTTGCGTGGCTATAGATGATATCTACTCTTGGCAGTTCTTTGATCTTTGCGATATCAAATGCCGAATTTAGCGTATGTTTGCGAAGCGGATTCATATAAAATTTGACGTTGCCGTAATACACCGTGCCGATCTTGCCGCTGTTTGGAGATTTAAAGGTATCGACCGCCGTCGTATCGCTTTTAGTTACTTCGCGCGCCGCGTGGATCTCGTCGTTCATCACGACTACTACGCCCTTGCCTACGGCTTCTTTACTCATCGCGACGCTTACGGCGTTAAAGATATTTAGAGGGCCGTCCGCGCTTAGCGAGCCGCTGTTTCTCATCGCGCCGACCATAACGATAGGTTTATCGCTTTTGACGACTAAATTTAGAAAATACGCCGTCTCCTCC
>CAUQMN010000298.1:0-2669 GCA_963518765.1 uncultured Campylobacter sp. | reverse complement strand
CCTTAAGCGAATATTTGCTTTTATAGTAGCTTAAAAGATGCATAGGCTTATAGTGAAGCGCCGTGTGGATGCCGCGCTCTAGCAGCTCTTTGGCAAACCCGTCGCGATTTTTGTCGATTTTGATGATGTATTGGATATATATGTGATCGCGTTTTTTGATAGGAAGCGATATGTGCGGGCAGTCTGCTAGCGCCTCGTCGTATAGCGCGGCGATAGCGCGGCGGCGCTGGATAAATTTATCGTTTTTTTCAAACTGAGCCATCGAGTATGCGGCGCAAAGTCCGGTTAGATCGTATTTTACTCCGATATCCACGACGTCGTAGATATAGCCTAGGTTGCCGTCTTTATCTATGCCGCCTTTTACGATGGCGTAGTTACGTAGCAGCCTAGCGCGCTCGGCGATGGCGTCGTCGTTAGTGAGCATAAATCCCGCCGTCGCGATTGGATTAGTCATTTGCGAATGCATATTAAAGCAAGAGACCAGCGAGCGCTTATCGGAGCCGATTTTGACGCCGTTATACGTTAGTCCTATAGATTTTCCCGCATCGATTAGCACTTTTATTTCGTATTCGTTAGCGATGTCGTATATCTCGTCCATATCGGCAGCCTGCCCGCCTATATGATTTACGAAGATTCCTTTTAGCTTTTTGTGATTGTGGATTTTTAGCGTATTTCTTAGAGACTCGGCGTTCATATTAAAGTCGTCTTCGTTTATATCGACAAATATCGGCTCGGCGTCAAAATGCCTAATCGCCTGCGCGACGCTAGGGGTAGAATTTACCGAGCAGATGATCTTATCGCCGCGCTTTAGATCCATCGAACAAAGCGCCAGATGATGCGCCGCGCTGTTATTATTCGTCGTTATGGCGTGCTTGACGCCAAAATACTCCTGCAGCTCGCTCTCAAATCTTCCCACGATCGCCGAGCCGTGGTCTTTTAGCGCCTCTTTGATGAGATTTATCTCCGTATCGTCGATAGACGGTCTAAAAAACGCTATTTCTTCCATTTTGACCTCCTTATTTTTATTTTTTACCTTTTTTTGCTTTTAATATCGACCGACTTTGGCGCGAGCTTTTATGATTTTACGCTCGTTTAAATCAGTCATTTATGTTTTTCCGCTCGCATCAAACGACGCGCCCAAGCTGCCAAACTAGCACTTGCCGCCGCAAGCTGGCATTTTCTCGTTTTAGGGCGATTTACCGTTTATATAGCAAAAAGTCTCAGCTAAATTTACGCGCCAAAACCGGTAAATTTAGCTCAAATTTCACTCGTCCTCTAGGCTCGCGATAGGCGGCAACGAGAGTTTAAATTTATTCGCTCTCATTCTTGAAAACACCGTAGAAACGAGCCTTGGTTCAAATTCACGCGCCAGTTCGTCCTCGCTTTTACTCTGCGCCAGACGCAAAACTTCATCTAGCCGCTCGTAGCTATAGCCTATGTCGGCCTCGTCGCTTTGCCCTTCCCAAAGGTCGGCGGACGGGGCTTTTGCGATGATTTTTTCATCTATGCCAAGCTCGCGCGCTAGCTCGTAAATTTCAGTCTTAAAGAGCTCGCCGATCGGATTTAGCGCGCACGCCGTATCGCCGTAGATCGTGCCGTATCCAAGAAGGCGCTCGCTTTTGTTGCTAGTACCCACGACTAGCGCGTTTATCTTTGCCGAATAATCATAAAGCAGGCACATCCTCGTTCTTGCGCTTAGATTTCCCATGCGCAAATTTGACGGCGACTCGCCGATTTGCGCGGTAAAGCTATCTAAAATCGGCTGGATTTCGATGATTTTATGCGTTATTTTTAGATCTTTGCAAAGCTTTAGCGCGTCGCTTAAATTTTGTTCGTTTGAGTACTTCGTCGGCATCAAAAGCGCATGCGTTTCAATGCCCGTGCGCGCGCAAAGAGCGGCCACGACGGCAGAGTCTATGCCGCCGCTAACGCCCAGGACAAATCCTTTTGCGCCGCTTTTTTTAAGGTAGCTCGTCAAAAATTCTACGATTTTCGCAGTAATCTTCGCCCAATCTCTCATCGTCTCCGCCGTCAAATTTAACTTTTTTCTTAATTATACATTTATAATTATAAATTTAACTTTTAAGCTTAAAAAATATACAATCTATTTTAATTAAAATTGACAAAAGGACTAGCTTGAAAATTTTATCAAAACCATGTGGCGATTATCAAACTAATTGCTATGTAATATCCAAAAATGGGCGTGAAATCATTATTGATGCGGGACAAAATTCGTTTAATTACGTTTGCGAAATTTCACACGCTCCACTCACGATACTAAACACGCACGGACACTTTGACCATATTTTTGACTGCGCCCGCTTAAAAAATTTTTTTAATATTTCTGCGCACATTCATAATAACGACGCCTTTATGCTAAAAAACGACGTTTGGGGCGCGGGATACGAGACGACCGACGAGGCGATCTGCGTAGGCGGAGCGAAATTTGAGGACGTTAAATTTAGCATAGAAGACTTTGAGATCGAGTTTATGCATTTTCCGGGACATACGCCCGGATGCTGTATGGTGCGCGTGGACGACGTTATTTTTAGCGGAGATTTTTTGTTTAATGGCTCAATCGGGCGCTATGATTTTTTGTTTTCAAACGCCGAAGATATGCGCCAAAGCCTGCTAAAATGCAAAAAAATACAGGGGGATTTTACGCTGTA
>CAUQMN010000297.1:0-2690 GCA_963518765.1 uncultured Campylobacter sp. | reverse complement strand
CTTTCGATACTCATGGTTTCAGGCATTACTAGCACGACTTTAAAGCCTAAAGCCGCGCCCGCCATAGCTACGCCGATACCGGTGTTGCCGCTAGTAGGCTCTACGATGACGTCGCCTTTTTTTAGCGTGCCCTCTTTTTGCATTCCAAGGATCATACTTGCGGCGATTCTATCTTTTACCGATCCGCCCGGATTAAAAAATTCGAGCTTTGCGTAAATTTCAGCCATGCCATCTTCATGCACGCTATTTATTTTAACTACGGGCGTTTTGCCGACGGTGTGGATTATATTTTCATATACCATTTTTGACTCCTTGTTAAAAATTGCGTAATAATATCTAAATTTAATAAATACAACTAAAATATTTATATAAAAAATATTTAATTATGCGAGATTTTTTAATATTTTCTCTCCCGCTTCGTCAAGCTTTTTGCCGTTAAAGTGCGCCTTACAAAACTCCACTATCTTGCCGTGAAATTTGGCGCAAATTTCATTCATCTCTAGCTCGCGTCCGTACGCCTTGCAAATTTGCTCGCTATCTACGGCCTCTAGCCACTCGCGCGCCTCTTCGTAGCTTTCAAACTCATACCCCAAAAAGCTCAAAATCCGCAAAGCGTAGCTATCTACGACCATCACCTCGCGCCCGCACGCATAGCAAAGCACCGCGTCGCAGCTCTCCGCGCCGATGCCTTTGATGCCTAGCAACCATTCGCGGCTAACGTTTTCTTTGAAATTTTCAAAATCTCCGAATTTTTTAAAAATCGCCTCGCAAAGCGTTTTTAGGCGTTTTGCTTTGGTGTTGTAAAAGCCGCTTGGTTTTATGAGCAAGGCAAGCTCGGTCGCGGGAGTTTTTACGATGCCATCAAGGCTCATCAAATTTGCGTTTTTTAGATTATTTAGCGCTTTATCGGCGTTTTTCCAGTTGGTGTTTTGTATCAAGACGGCGCCGACTACGACTTCAAAAGTCCCGGCTCCCGGCCACCAAAGAGGGTCGTCCGCGTCGGCTCTTACGCCCGCGTTTTTTAGCGTCAAAAAAAGCTGCGTGCTATCCATATTTTTCCTTTTTATTTTGAGAGTAGATTTCTAGCGCCCATTGCGCAAGCGATACTTAGCATTACGGCCGGAGCGGCGCTTAGATTTATATCGCAAAAGCCCGCAGCCAGCGCAAATGCCGTAAAGGGCGCGTCTAAATTTATCGCCAAAAACGCCGCCGCGCCGCAAAGAGCCGCCGCGCTTAAATTTACCTGCGCGAAATTCGCTGCCGTAAGACCTAAACAAAGCCCTAAAAGCGCGCCTAGCGAGAAGCTGGGCGTAAGAGTGCCGCCGTATGCGCCGCATTTTAAAAGCGCAAGTACGCAAACGCCCTTTACCGTTAGCAAACCAAGCGCATAAAGGGCTGAAATTTGTTCGCTAAAAGCCGTTTGCGCCGCAGCTTGACCGTTACCTAAAATTTCCGGTAAAAACGCGCCCGCAAGCGCCGTAACCGCAAAAGCAAGCGGTAAAAGTATCAAAATTTTACCGTCTTTTATGCGGTTTGCTTCGGCTCTGGCGACGCCTGCTTGATAAAATTTAGCCGTCATGCCGACTATAATGCCTACAAATGCGGCTAGCGCAAGGTTTGCAGGCGTTGATTTAAAGTCGCTAACGACGTAAAGAGCCTCGTGGGGTACGCTAGAATTCGCCGTAAAATCAGCGACCGCGCAGACGCCAAATGCCGCCAAAGCCGCCCTTTTATCAAAGCTTTTTAACAAAATCTCAAGCGCGAAAATCGCTCCGGCAAAGGGTACGTTATAAACCGCGCCAAGCTCGCGCGGAGCGACCTCCTTGCCGATAGGAGCGCCCAGACCTACGGTAAAAACCTGCAAAAACGCATGAGCTAAATTTGACGCAAACGAAGGATTTTTGCCCTCAATTATCTCGCCGGCGCTTAAGAACGGTTTAAATTTATGCAAAAAATACCAACCTATGCTAGCAACCGCCCCGCAAGCTAAAACCGCCGCAAAACGCCTAAATGCGCTAACTTGATCAGGGGTGACGCCAAAATCGCCCTTTGCGCGACCAAATGCTAAAAACTCGGCAAAATGTATGACCTCGGTTAGCGCCGCAGCGCCCGCGCCCGCGGCAAATCCTACGCAAAGCACGGCCAAAAATAGCCTAAAATACGCGCTTGGTTGCATAAATTTACGCTCGGTTTTCACGCTAAAGCTTCACCGCGCGCTGCACCAAAGGCTCGCCAACTCCGTCTATCACGCGGATCTTAAAGGCGTCCGCACAGCGCCCGCCGTCAAATTCAAACACGACCATTTGAAAAATCCGCCTGCACTTTTCATTTACCTTAAACGAGTGCTTGAGCCCCGTTAAAAAGCTCTTCACCGGCGCTTCCGCGTCCATGCCGATGACGCCGTCAAACGCCCCGCTAAGCCCGACGTCGCTGACATAAGCGGTGCCGCTAACTATTTGCAAATCATCGGTGCCAACGTGCGTGTGAGTGCCGGCTATGGCTCCCACTCGCCCGCAAAATAGCCTAAAAAACGCGTTTTTCTCGCTCGTGGCCTCGGCGTGAAAGTCTATGAGGATATTTTCGCTCTCGCACTCATCTAGCGCGCGCTCGGCCTCCAAAAAGGCGTTGTTCGTATGCGGCAAGCCGTAGTGCCCCATCAAATTTACCACGCTTAGGCTCTTACCCTCTTT
>CAUQMN010000296.1:0-2722 GCA_963518765.1 uncultured Campylobacter sp. | reverse complement strand
AAAGCGGCTATCTAGTAGAGGATTTGATTGAGGCTAGACAAGACGGCGAGATGATACTAGCTAAACGCGAGGACGTTAAGCTTATCGACCTTTGCTCCGGCATGATAGCTGGAGTTGCGGCATCGCTTATTCCGTTTTTGGAGCACGACGATGCAAACCGCGCGCTAATGGGATCAAACATGCAACGCCAAGCAGTACCGCTACTTCGCTCGTCCGCTCCTATCGTAGGTACGGGTATGGAGAGTACCGTGGCTCGCGACGCATGGGAAGCTATCAAGGCTAGACGCGCTGGCATAGTTGAAAAGGTGGATAATAAAAATATCTTTATCCTTGGTGAAGATGAGGCAGGTCCATATATCGATCACTACTCTATGGAGAAAAATTTAAGAACCAACCAAAATACGACATTCTCCCAACACCCTATCGTTAAAAAAGGCGAAAGTGTAGCGGCCGGACAGATCATAGCCGACGGTCCGTCTATGGAGCGCGGCGAGCTGGCTATCGGTAAAAACGCCCTTATAGCTTTCATGCCGTGGAACGGGTACAACTACGAGGACGCGATCGTAATCAGCGAAAAAATGATCCGAGAGGATGCGTTTACGAGCGTGCATATTTACGAAAAAGAGATCGAGGCGCGTGAGCTAAAAGACGGCGTTGAGGAGATCACTAAAGATATCCCGAATATCAAAGAGGAAGATCTGCTTCACCTAGATGATAGCGGTATAATAAAAATCGGCACGCAGGTAAAACCCGGCATGATCCTAGTCGGCAAGGTTTCACCAAAAGGCGAGGTTAAGCCAACGCCTGAGGAACGCTTGCTTCGCGCGATTTTCGGAGAAAAAGCCGGTCACGTGGTAAATAAGTCCCTTTACGCGACGGCTTCTAAGGAAGGCGGCGTCGTAGACGTTAAAATTTTTACTAAAAAAGGACAAGTAAAAGAAAATCGCTCAAATAAAGTTTATGAAGAAGAAAAAGCGGCTTTTGAAAAAGAACACCACGATAGACTCTTGATGCTAGACCGCGAAGAGATGCTAAAAGTGGGCGCTCTGCTTTGCAAAACGCCTTTGAGCTCGGCTCAAACTATCGGTAAAAAAACCTATAAAAAGGGCGAGAAGATTGATAAAGAGGAGTTTGAAAACATCAACCGCTTTACGCTAAGCGCGATCGTTAAGGGCTTTTCAAAAGACGTTCAAAAATCATACGACGACATAAAAAATCATTTCCAAAACGAGAAGAAAAAGCTCAAAGAAGAGCACGACGCGAAGATGGAAATTTTGGAAAAAGACGACATCTTGCCAAGTGGCGTAGTTAAACTTGTCAAAGTCTATATCGCGACCAAGCGCAAACTAAAAGTGGGCGATAAGATGGCGGGTCGCCACGGAAACAAAGGTATCGTCTCAAACATCGTCCCTGAGGTTGATATGCCGTATCTACCGAGCGGCCAGCCGGTCGATATCGTGCTAAATCCGCTGGGTGTTCCTAGCCGTATGAATATCGGTCAAATTTTAGAAAGCCACTTGGGCCTTGTCGGCTACCGCTTGGGCGAGCAGATAAATCAAATTTTCCAAGAGAAAAAGGGTGAGTGGATAAAAGAGCTACGAGCTAAAATGATCGAGATAGCCTCTACGTCCAAATTTATGGATGCTAAAAAGACTCTAGGCAAAATGAGCGATGATCAGCTTTTGGATTATGCTAGAGACTGGGCTAACGGCGTCAAATTTGCCACGCCTATATTTGAGGGCGTAAGGGTTGATGAGCTAATGAAACTATTTGAGCTGGCTAAGATCGATATGGACGGCAAGACCGAGCTTTACGACGGACGCACGGGCTCAAAGATCAAAGAGCGCGTAAACGTCGGATGTATGTATATGCTAAAGCTTCACCACCTAGTCGACGAAAAAGTCCACGCTAGAAGTACGGGACCATACAGCCTTGTTACTCAGCAGCCAGTCGGCGGTAAGGCGCTATTTGGCGGACAAAGATTTGGAGAGATGGAGGTTTGGGCGCTTGAGGCATACGGTGCGGCTCATACGCTTCGCGAGATGCTAACAGTCAAATCAGACGACGTCGAAGGACGCTTGTCTGCGTATAAAGCCCTAACTAGAGGCGAGAATGTGCCTGAAACCGGCATTCCTGAGACATTTTTCGTTCTAACAAACGAGCTAAAATCATTGGCGCTTGATGTCGAGATATACGATGAGGATGAAAATAATGAGTGAGTTAAAACCTATTGAAATAAAAGAAGAACGCAGACCGCGCGATTTTGAAGCGTTTCAGCTTCGTTTGGCTAGTCCTGAGAGGATAAAGTCATGGAGCCACGGCGAGGTCAAAAAACCCGAAACCATAAACTATCGCACGCTAAAACCTGAGCGCGACGGTCTATTTTGCGCTAAAATTTTCGGTCCGATCCGCGACTACGAGTGCCTTTGCGGTAAGTATAAAAAAATGCGCTATAAAGGCATCAAGTGCGAAAAGTGCGGCGTCGAGGTAACTAGCTCAAAGGTGCGCCGCTCTAGAATGGGCCACATCGAGCTCGTGACTCCTGTAGCGCATATCTGGTACGTAAATTCGCTTCCTAGCCGCATAGGAACGCTGCTTGGCATAAAGATGAAAGACCTTGAGCGCGTGCTTTACTACGAGGCGTATATCGTCGAGAGCGTAGGCGACGCGTTTTATGACACCGAAAATAGCAAAAAAGTCGAAATTTTCGACGTTCTAAACG
>CAUQMN010000295.1:0-2725 GCA_963518765.1 uncultured Campylobacter sp. | reverse complement strand
ATCATGAGGGGCAAAACGGCCTTGGTCGAGTATAAAAAGCCTTTGATGTTGGTATCGACCATCGTCTCAAAGTCCTCGATACTAGTCTCCGCCGCGCCTTCAAGCCCCAGCGCCAGACCTGCGTTATTTACGAGCACTTCGATATCGCGAAACTCCTGCGGTAAATTTGCCACGCCGTCAAAAACCGCCTTTTTATCGCGGATATCGGCGACGATGAGGTGAGTGTTTCCAAGCTGCTTAGCTAAGGCCTCGAGCCTTTCCTTGCGGCGAGCGAGCGCTACGATCTTATAGCCTTCGCGGCTAAGCATCCTAGCTATCGCTTCGCCAAAACCTGACGTAGCTCCCGTGATAAAAGCCGTTCCTTTCATTTTTTCTCCTTATTCGGTGATCAAATTTGACTCAAGCCCCATCGCCCTTAAATACTGTGCGTTGATCTCTTTTTTGCCGATGATCGCGTAGTCTAGAGCGTTTAGTCCGTTATCGTCCACCGCCTGAATGTCCGCGCCGTTATCTATCAAAAGCTGCAATATCTCCACATCTGCCGCCCCTGCCGCGCTCATGAGCACGCTTTTTGACGCCGCGTCAAAGTCGCAGAGCTTTACAAAGCTTGGTAGCTGGACGCTTAAATTTGCGCTATATGCAAGCTTGGTGCTCATGTCTATCAGCCTTTTGTTTACTAACGCTCCGTTTCCTAGTAGAAATTTAACCAAATTTATGTCGTTTAGCTGCACGGCCTTAAAAAGCGGAGTGATACCGAGCAGATTTTCGTAGTTTACGTCCGCGCCGCTAGCTACCAGAAGCTTTACGTTATTTAAATTTTTAAGAGCGAAAAACAGCGAACTCTCAAATCCGTAGTTTAAATTTACGCCCGCGCGCAAGAATTCCTTTATGATGTCCTCGCTTTTTTCATAAAGGAGCGCGGCGTTAAAAGCGTTTTGCAGCGAGCTTTGCGAGACGGCGCCCGAATATATCGCCTCGTTGATGCCGTATTTTGTAAAGGTCGGGTCGCTAACTTTTCTCGCAAACTCATCCATATCGCCGTTTTGCAGAGTAGCGGCGGCAAATTTTAAAAACTCGTTTGCAACCTTTGAAGCGTAATAAATCGCGCTGCCTTCGTCTATTTTGAAATTTGATTTGTAGTAGTTTACGAGCGGCTCAAGCGCGGCGTTGTAGTCTTTGTTAAAGTCCTTAAAAACGGTGAAGTTACTTAAGCTTTGATGTCCCCAGAAACGAAGTCTAGCTCTATTTTGCGCTACGAGTTTTTCGTATTCGCCCGGACTTTCTAGCTCTTTAGCGTAAATTTCAGGTGCATAGGATGCTTTTAAGATCTTAAATTTAAACTCGTTTAAATTTTTAGTCACCAAATTTCCGACGCAAGCAAGGCTTTCGGAGCGGATTTTTTGCGCTACTAAGAGTAAAATTTGAGCCTCTTTTATCCCCAGTATAGAGTCGTTGCAGTTTGGCTCAAATTCTCCCGAAAAGGTTAAATTTTGCAAGAAAAATCGCTGCTTATCAGGCAAAGCGTCATCACAGCTAAAGCTAGCAAAAACAAAAGAAAACGACAAAAATATCGGCAAAATAAATCTCATCGCATGCCTCAATATCTTTTAATTTTGATAATTCTACCAAAAAATAATTTGGTAAAAATAAATTTACCGCTCATTAAAGCAAACGTCCGCAAATGCGGCTTTTAGCTTCTCGTAAAGCGGAGTAAAAGGTACGCCGTTTACGCGCACTTCGGCGATGGAGGTGATGAAATTCGTATCGCCGCTCCAACGCGGCACTAGATGATAGTGCACGTGCTCTGCGATACCCGCACCCCCTGCTTTGCCCAGATTCATCCCGATATTTACGCCAGCCGCATTTAACTCGCGCCTTAAAATTTTCACGCCCTCGCGCACGCAGGCGCTCATCTCCAACCACGTCTGCTCGTCTAGGCTTTCGATATTATCGGTGTGTACGTAAGGTATTACCATAAAGTGCCCCGGCGTATACGGGTAGAGATTCATGATCCCAAAACACCGCTTTGCGCGAAACAAAACGCCCGTCTCGGCGTCTTTTTCTGGGTGATTTACGACGTTGCAAAAGACGCAACCCTGCTCCTTTTTACTAAAATATTCGCTCCTCCACGGCGCGCAAATGTGCTCCATATCAGCCCTCCTTTACGGTTTTTACGGCTTTTGCCAAGTCCTCTTGTCTCATAAAATGCTCGCCTATCAAAAACGCGTCGGCTCCTTGCGCGTGTAGCTCTTTTAGCTGCGAGTGCTCATAGATGCCGCTTTCTGCGACGATAACGCTTGCGTTTTTGATTTTAGAAAATAGCCTCTCGCAAAGACTCATATCCATCTCAAACGTGCTTAAATTTCGGTGATTTACGCCGACTATCTTTGCGCACGCAAAATTTGACTTCTCTACATCCTCCTCGTCGTGCGTCTCGACCAAGGCCTCAAGCCCCAAAGAGCGCGCGTAATCAAGTAGCCGCTTTAGCTCATCGGCGCCAAGAGCCTTCGCGATAAGCAATATAAAATCGGCTCCATAAACGAGCGCTTCTAAAATTTGATACTCGTCTACGATAAAATCCTTGCGAAGTAGCGGCAGCGAGCTTTCGCGTCTTATGGCCGCCAGATACTCCAAATCTCCTTTAAAAAAATGCGGCTCGGTTAGAACCGAGATGGCGTTTGCGCTGCCCTTTTCATACTCTTTGGCTATCTCTACGGGTACGAAA
>CAUQMN010000294.1:0-2732 GCA_963518765.1 uncultured Campylobacter sp. | reverse complement strand
ACCACGTCTATGAACGACAACACGCGCGGCAACTCTATCGTGCGGGACTTTAACTCCGACACCGACGACAACGGCGACAATAACTCGCTAAACGACGTGGACGATTATTTTCAGGCAAACTATCAATACGACGCGGCGACGGGCAAAGGCACGTTTGGCGTAACTCCTAAAAGAAATGCCGGCGAATACAGCGTCGCTTTTGTAGACCGTGGTACGAATTTCCCGGGTATTATCGGGGTAAATAGAGTTTTTGAGGGCGGAAACGCGAAAAATATGAGCGTAAAAAGCGAGCTAACCGAAAATCCGCACAAGCTAAAAGCCTACTCAAATCCGACTCCGGGCAACAACGAAGTCGCAAACGATATGGTGCAAATGCAGTATAAAAAAATAATATTTTACTCCGATAAGCATGCGGACAAGGAGGAGAGCGTCGAGGGCTACTACCGCTACATCACAACCGATCTAGCCAGCCAGACTCAAGCAAATAACGATCTAAACGACGCAAATACAGCTATCCATAAAGTTGCTATGTCTGAGTACCAGTCGGTTAGCGGCGTAAATTTAAACGAGGAGCTTACAAACCTCATACGCTTTCAAAGCAGTTACGGCGCGGCGGCTAAAATCATCACGACCGTAGAAAAAATGCTCGATACCTTGCTCACGCTAAAGCAATAAATTTAAATTTCTTTTAGCCTTTTTGGTTTAAAATCTCGGCCAAAAAGGCTAAAAATGGACTTAAAACCCCTCCTAGATCAAAATGTAATCTCTAAAAATACCCATGCGGACTTGTTTGCCGCCGCCGATCCACTACAAGTCGCGAGCAAATTTAAAACGCCCGAGATCTCGCTTATCTGCGCGCTTTTTGCTTACGGCAACGCAAAACTCATCGTAAATTTCCTAAATTCGCTTGATTTTTCGCTACTGGATAAAAGCGAGGACGAAATCACCTCAAATTTGACGCGGTACAAATACCGCTTTCAAAGTTGCGAGGACGTGCTGCAGATTTTTATCGCCGTTTCACGCCTAAAAAAGCACGGCGATATCGAAAGCGCGGTGAGATCGGGCTTTGAGAAAAGCGGCTCTATGATAGAGGGCATAAACGAGCTCATCAAATTTATCTACTCGCTAAACCCTTACCGCTCGGAGGGGTATGAGTTTTTTTTCGGCAAGCCGTACGAAAAAGCGCCGCAAAGCCCGTATAAACGCTACAATATGTTCCTGCGCTGGATGGTGCGAGATAGCGACATCGACCTTGGACTTTTTAAAAGTCTGCCAAAAAGCAAGCTGCTCATGCCTCTTGACGTGCACACGCACCGAGTTTCGCTAAATTTGGGCCTAATCTCTCGCAAAAGCTATGATTTTAAGGCTGTGCGCGAGCTAACGGACAAGCTTTGCGAATTTGACCCTACCGATCCGATTAAGTATGACTTCGCACTCTACCGTATCGGCCAAAGCGGCGAACTAGCGCAAATTTTAGATCGGATAAAATAAATTTAGCGCTTTTGATTTTTGGCTATTTGCTTTGCTAATATTTAACGACTATCGCAGACAAAATCGCTAAATTTGCGTGCGTAAGACCGGGTGCGGGCAGCAGGTTTTTGTCTCGTCGCGCCAAACCCGGTTTACGCGGTTTTAGCTTTTGCGGCGGTAAATCAAGTCCTAAACCGGCGGCAAATTTTAACTTTGGCGGTATCCTAAAATCGCTTAAATTTAAAGCGCGAATTTATTAAATTTAGGCTATAGTTACGTTGCAATTACATTTTAAGGAGAAAAAATGAAAAAAATCGTTTTAGCTAGTGCGGCTCTAGGCTGCCTACTCGCTACTAGCGCTCTTGCGCACGAGGAAAAAGCTTTTGATCCAAAGGCGGGCAAGCACCTAGTCGTAACTATGGAGCAACTAAGCGAAAAGGGCAACACCGTCGTTGGCGAGGTCGTAGCGATCGATACTAACTACGGCGTGGCGTTGTTCCCGAATCTTAAAGGCCTTGAGGGCGGCGCGCACGGATTTCACGTGCATCAAAACGCCGACTGCGGCGCGAATGAAAAAGGCCTAGGCATGAAAGCGGGCGGTCACTGGGACCCAAGCGACGCCAAAAAACACTCGTTTGCATGGGACGACAACGGCCACAAGGGCGATTTGCCTGCGCTTTTCGTCGATGCTGAGGGTAACGCGGTTTATCCGGTCCTAGCCCCGAAAATCAAAACGATTGACGAGCTAAAAGGCCACTCGCTAATGATCCACGTCGGCGGCGATAACCACAGCGACCATCCAAAGCCTCTTGGCGGCGGCGGCGCTAGAATGGTTTGCGGCGTTATAAAATAATCCCGCATTCGCCGATTTGCCGCACTCGGCAGTCGGCGAACTTCTTTTTTCTTAACTCGGTCAAATTTAACGCGGCTTTAAATTCGGTGTTTCATGTATTTTAAAATCTGCATCTTGAAAGTGCAAAATCTCAGTTTTGTCCGCGCGGTTTCGCAAACTAAATTTTAAAAACTATATCAAATTTGCCGCCGTTAAACAGAACTCAAATTTGCAAAAATTGTCTAAAACTCCAAAAATCGCCGAACTTGCCCGCAAATTTACAAAATGCGTCGCAACCCAAACCGCTAAATTTAACCCCGCTCGGTAAAATTTACTCGCAGTTTCGTTAAATTTTAACCGCGGTAAAACAAAAGGCCGAATTTTTATAAATTTTTAAATTTTTCGTAGTATGATTTTATTTTTTGAAGGG
>CAUQMN010000293.1:0-2733 GCA_963518765.1 uncultured Campylobacter sp. | reverse complement strand
GCTACTTCATTACGCTATTTTACGTAGGCCTTGAAAGCGTGGAGCTTTCTAAATGCAGAGTCGCGATACGCGCGGCTAAAAACGGACACTCTATAGACGGTGCCGTGCTAGAGCGCAGATATGACGCCAGCTTTATAAATTTAGCCCGTCTCATCGGCGTTTGCGACGAGATATATTTCTACGACAACAGCGCTCCTATCAAAAACGAAGACGAACAGAAATTTTCAAATTTGGCTCTAGTCGCTAAAAAGCAAGACGGCTGCGTAACGAGGATAAGCGATAAAAAATACGAATGGTTTGAGCGGGTGATGAGGGAGGCTGAAACTGCTTGCTAAACGGCGGCTTGGATGTGGATTTACAAGCGTAAGAAAATGTCTGTGAAGCCGAATTTAAGCACGGTAGATAAATGAATAACTAATTAACGACGCTGTTTTGACGGCTTGGGCAGCGATAGTAAAAAGGCGACAAGGTAAGGTATTTTGATCAAATTTCAAAGCGTATAAGGTTGGGTAGCGGCGAAGAAATAATCTACGAATATCCGTGCGTAAACAGGCTTTTGGTTGCATTTATGATTTTGTTTTGGATTATTTTTACGGCGGCGATGCTTGTTTCTTTTGTAAAATCTAGCGAGCTACTTTATAAATTCTTTGTAGCGCTTGCGATATTTTTCGTAATGCTGGCTTTATATAGGGATGTCGTCGGATTTATCAGGCAAGGGCTCATAGTTACAAATAAATCTTTGATAACTTTTAACGGTAAAAAAGTTGCGCTCGAGAACGTTTGGTTTTTTGGCGTAAAGCTCAAAGCCGCTAAAAAACCGTCGCTTTATTTTTACGATGGCAATAAGCTTATTATAAATTGCCATGCCGACGGCTCGCCGGAATTTGATGAGTTTTTGTCGGCTTTATATAAAATTTCAGGCAATAAACAAATTTTATCTTTGGGTTCGCGCGAAATAAATCCAGAAGGGTTTCTGGCAATGCAGACAAAGGTTAAGCTCATAAATTTATGATTCAAACTCGGCGCATTTGTTTTAAATTATGATAGGGCGGCTTTAAATTTATCGTTAAATTTTAGCTCTTTTGGCGATGGTTTTTTTGAAAATTTGAAAGATAATCGCCGAAAGTAGATTCGTATTGGTCTAGCCTTTACCCGGCGAGTATAGGAGGCAATGCAAATTTACTTAAATTTTATTTAAACTCATGCTTTGCAAAATATCGGTTTAGATTTGGCGCCTTGTTTGCTCGCCAAATTTGCAAATTATGCTATCTCTAAAATCGCCGTGATATCTGCCATACCTTGCGCGTACATAGCTGACGTAACGAGCGCGTCCGCGCCTGTGCCGGCAAATTCTCTGACATTTTTTAGATTTATTCCGCCGCTTGCGACTATGGTCGCGTTTGGGGCGATTTTATCTCGTAGACCTACCGCTTGCTTTACGGCTTCCGGCGTAAATTTATCGCACTGCACGACGTCGGCGCCCGCCTTTAAAAGTGCTTCGCAATCATCTAAATTTTCGCATTCGATGGCTATTTTGCGCTCGGGAGCTTTTGCTTTAAAAGTTGGAATTTGAGCCAAAAACTCCTCGTACGAATCGTAAGCCTTGATGTGATTTTTAAAAAACAGCACGCTTTCGCTCAAATTTAGCCTATGTATGCCGCAGCCGCCCTCAAGCACGGCTTTTAGGCAAAATTTCTTAGCAAACGGGAAACTCTTGCGCGTGGCTAGAATTTCGCATTTTGGATTTACGCTTTTTGCCGCATCCTTCATCGCTCTTGCGTAGGTGGCGATTTTACAGGCGTACTCTAGGCAAATTTGCGCCAGTTTCCAGGCTTTATGCACATTATCGTAGCTGCCGCTTATTTTTACGATCGGCTCTTTTGCGGCTGCGACGGCTGAGTTTGGGACGCAAATTTGCGCCTGGCAGTCAAGCAACTGCGCGATGCGAGCGGCGACGTCTACGCAGCTAACCGTCACGTCCTCGCGAGGCAGTATGGTTAAAACGGCGCTTTTACGGATGCCTTGAAGCGAGGTCGTGAGGTCAAAGTAGGGCAGATCCTCGCCGATATAGGCTAAAATTTCGGCGTCGCTAAGCTTTATCATCGCTTGCTAGCCTCTTAGCTTCGGCGTTTTTCTTATTTGCGTTTACGATCATGTTTCTAAAAAAACCGTTATCGTAGAGGCCCGCGTGATAGAGCGAAAAACCTATAAACGCGACGCCTGAGGCTACGTGCCACTTTTTAAAGCCGCCTTTGTTACGTCCGAGCATCCCCAAAGCCGTAACGCAAACAGCCGCTAAAGTGACGCTCATGCCGACCTTGGCGACTTTTCTATGGGTTTGTAAATTTAAAAGTTCCCCGCCTATTTTCATTTTTTGCTCCAGCAAGAGGTATTTTTTATGCCGATACTCTCGGGGTCAAATTCCGGATTTAGACCCGCTTTTCTTTGCGATTCGTAGTCTTTTAGGGCTTTTATCATGACTTTTGAGAGCATAAAGATCGCAGCGATATTTATCGTAGCCATCGCAGCCATCGTAATGTCGGCGATATTCCACGCGATAGTTAGATTCATCTGCGCCCCGACGAATATCATCGCGACTGCTGTAACCTTAAATGCCGTGGCGATTTTGTGATTTTTGGTAAGGTATTTGATATTTGCCTGCGCGTAGTAGTAGGTGCCGATCAGCGACGTGATAGCAAAAAGCACCACCGCAAGCGTCGTAAAGTGCAGCCC
>CAUQMN010000292.1:0-2734 GCA_963518765.1 uncultured Campylobacter sp. | reverse complement strand
TTTCGGCTGCGATTTCTATTCTCGAAGCCGACCCGAAAACCGCGTTTGAAGCTTCGTTTTCTCTTATGCGCATCGTGCCTTCAAAGCCCATATATCGCGTCATAGCAGCGCCTAAAAGCATAAATAAAAAGCTAACGTGAAATATCAAAACGGGTAGTTTTTCATTTCTAAAAAGGTCGTATCTAAAAAGATTGTAAGCTAAATTTATACCCAAAAGCACCTGCACTAGAGCAAACCAGCTCGCGCCGTAAACCGCAGCCCACGCGCTTTTAGTATCGTAGTAGCTTTCTATTATCGTCGCCGCGCCGCTAGCGACCGCAAATATTATCAGTAAAATAATCGCCGAGGTCATACTAAAAAATATGGACTTTAATTCTCTCAAAATTTATCCTTAAAAATGCAAAATCGAAAACAAAGTGTGCATTATAGTAACATTTTTTAAATAATTTTACTTTCAATCGCCCGTTTTTGGTAAAGCCGCATCCCTAAATAAATTTAGCATAAACTCAAATTCGCTAAAGCCGTCCGCGCCCAAAAAATGTCCGCCTTTTTCAAAGATATTGGGCGTTACGCCTAAATTTCTCGCGACCTTTAGGCTAAGCTCGCAAGGCACGATATAGTCGTCTTTTGCGGCTATTACTTTTATAAATTTCGCCGCCGATTTTATTTTTTCGTAGTCGATTTTGGGCTCGCAAAATTCATTTAATATAGCAAATTCCTCAATCGGCTCGTCAAACGGCGAGATAAGGACCAGACCGCCCAATTTTGGCAAATTTGCAAAACCGCTGAGGAAATTTAGGCTAGTTATCGTACCCAGGCTGTGCGCGATGATGAATGAATTTTCGCCTAAATTTACGTTTTGCTTCATCATTTCTAGCCACTCGTTTAGCTTTGGCGTTTGAGGGCTTGGCATCTTTAAAATTTCCACCTCGGCAAGGCCGCGCATTTTATCTTTAAACCAAGAAAACCAGTGGCTTTGCGGCGAGGCGTCGTAGCCGTGAATTATATAAATTTGCTTTTTCATTAATTTTGCCTTTTTAAAAAAATACGCGAATTATATACAAATAAAATTAAAATAATTTTTGGCAAAAATCGCAAGAGTTATTTTTAAATTATAAATTTAAGCAAACGGCAGCTAAAATATCATCATATATTAAAATTTGATATTTGTAAATTCGGCAAATTTGAAGTTAAATTTAAATTATTTCCCTAAAAAACGGATACTGGTTATCAATTAAAATTTATATTGATATAAAGATTTTACGTATAATTTACATTGATTATTTAAGATTTCATCAAATTTATTTCAAAAAGGGAGAAAAAATGGATACTTCGAGGCGAAATTTCTTAAAAGCGTCCACCGCCACGGGCTTGCTTGCGATGACGTATGCGCCGGGCACCCTGGGCGCGGTCGGCGCTAAAGCGCTAGAAGGCGGCGACAGAAGCGTATTCAGCTTTTGCGAGATGTGCTCCTCTCGCTGTCCTATCGAGGCCAAGGTCGTAGACGGCAAAACCGTCTTCATCCAAGGCAATGGCAAGGTAAGCGGCACGGCGACTTCCGTGTGTGCAAGGGGCGGCAGCGGGCATAACCAGCTCTACGATACGCAGCGCATCGTAAAACCCCTCATCAGAGTAGGCGAGCGCGGCGAAAACAAATGGCGCGAGGCAAGCTGGGATGAGGCGCTTGATCTTGTGGCTAAGAAAATGCTAGAAATCAAGGAAAAATACGGTCCCGAGAGCTTCGTATTTACGGCAAAATCAAGCCAAACGCACAAGCTAATGACGACCTTTGCCAGCGCATACGGCTCGCCTAATTGCTTCTCACACCTGTCCTGTTGTCCCGTGACGTATCAGATGGTTTGTACGCATATGTACGGCGATGCGAAGTTAAAAAGAGACTTCGCCAACGCAAAATACGTCGTAAATTTCGGGCACAATCTCTTTGAAGGCATCGTCATCGCCGACGCTAAAAAACTGGCTAAGATGGCTGCTAAAGAAGATACGAAGCTGTTAGTTTTAGATCCACGCTTTAGCGTCGTGGCCTCAAAAGCCGACGAGTGGCTACCGGTAAAACCGGGAACCGATTTGGCCTTCGTTTTGGCGCTCATCCATACGTGGATAAAAAACGACACCTACGATAAAGAATTTATAGAAAAATTTACGATTGGATTTGATAAAGTCGTAGAAGCGACTAAAGATACGACGCCCGCATGGCAAGAAAAGATCACGGGAATACCTGCAAAAACGGTTGAGCGAATCGCTGGCGAAATCTGGAAAGCCGCACCTAAAGTCATCATCGACTTCGGTCACAACACCA
The DNA here is from genome assembly GCA_963518765.1 of uncultured Campylobacter sp. GTDB lineage: Bacteria > Campylobacterota > Campylobacteria > Campylobacterales > Campylobacteraceae > Campylobacter_A. The sequence continues at coordinate 417 of CAUQMN010000292.1, read as the reverse complement.
CTACAACTAGAGCCATAATGACGGCAAACGCGATGATGGGCAACTGGGAGAAAAAGGGCGGAATTTTCGGCGGCAAGAACGCTAAATTTTACAACAAGCTAGTAGGCGAGGAGCTAATCCCCGAGATCGCGAACCCGGACGCCGCGATAAAAGTACCAAAAACTCCTAGGATAGACGGCGCCGGCGAGGATGGGGTAAATAAATTCGTCGGCAGGAGTCACGGCGTTTTGATGCAAATTCCGCAAGCTATACTAAGCGAAAAGCCTTATCCCGTAAAAGGCTGGTTTAGCATAAGGTTTAACCACCCGATCAACGTCGCGGGCACGGAAACTACGATAGAGAGCCTAAAAAAGCTTGACTTTATCGTTTGCTCGGATATTTATATGAGCGATTTTGCGATATGGGCGGACGTGATAC
>CAUQMN010000291.1:0-2748 GCA_963518765.1 uncultured Campylobacter sp. | reverse complement strand
CGGTACGGGCTTGTCACCGCTTAAAATTTGAGGCTCTTTATCGAGTAACTCAAAGGTTCTCTCTGCCGCGACCACGGCGTCTTGCATCTTGTTATAAAGGCCTGAAATGCGTTTAATAGGCGTATAAAGCATGAAAAGCGCGGTTAGAAAAGAAAAGAAGCTTCCCATCGTCAAATTTCCGTCTATGACCTCTTTGCCGCCGATGATAACGACCGCCGCAACGCCGACGGAGCCAAAAATTTCCATCATCGGGCTTACCATCTCGTTTACTTTTACGCTTTTTAAATTTAGTTTGAAAAATTTAGCGTTTTCGTCGGTAAATTTAGCGTGCTCGAACTCCTGCGCGTTGTTTGCTTTGATGATCTCGATATTGGTAAAAATTTCGCTTAGCTTCGAGCTGATGTCGGAGGTTTTTTCCTGCGAGGCGCGGGAGATTTTTTTCATCTTTTTTGCGAGTTTTGAGAGCGGATAGACGGCTGCAGGCATGATAACTAGCGCAAAAAACGCAAGCTGCAAGCTCTGATAAAGCACGACGCAAAGCAGCCCCGCGATCGTGATAGCCTCGCGGATGAGTTCGGGGATCATGGAGCTAACGATGCTTCTGATGCGGTCTATGTCGTTGATATTTCGGCTGATTAGCTCGCCCGTGCGGTAATCGTTAAAAAACTTCATATCCAAATTTAGCAGGTTTTTTAGCAGCTTCTCGCGAAATCTCCTCACGATATCCTGCCCGATATACGCCGTAAAATACGCCTGTAAAAACGTCCCGAGCCCCTTTAAAACGTAAATCGCAATGATAGCGTAGGGCAAAAGATAAAGCAGGTCTTTGTTTTTTTCGATAAAAATTTTATTTAGTACGGGCTCGATCACCCACGCCGACGCCGCAGTGCCGCCGCTAGCCATCAGCATGCCGGCGATGGCGATGATAAAATACGAAATATAATCCCTAAAATATGGCGCAAATCGCCGCAAAACCTCTTTTAGGCTCATCTGTTTCATATTTTTTCCCACATGCAGCCCTCTGGCGTATCCATGAGGCTGATGCCGTTTGCGGCTAGCATATCGCGGATTTTATCCGATAGCTCGTAGTTTTTGGCCGCTTTGGCTTCGTTTCTTTGATTTATCAGATCCTCGATGTAGGCTCGCTTTTCGTCACTTACGCCAAACTGAAAATACTCAAATACGTCTACTTGCAAGATACCTAACACGCGCGCTATCAGCTCTAAATTTGCCGCGATTTCGCCTTTTTTGGCTTTGTCTTTAGGGTTTGCGTCTAGCTCGTCGTTTGCGCTGCGGACAAACTCGTCTACGCTAGCAAGGGCTTTTGAGGTATTTAGATCGTCTCCCATTGCAGACATAAACTCGCTCTTAAATTTCTCATTGGCGCTCAAATTTGCCGCAGCGCCAAGAACCCGTTTTTTTAGGCGGTAAATTTTATCTAGGCGCTTTTTTGCGGCATTTAGATCATCTTCGCTAAAGTTAAAATTCGCTCTATAGTGGCTAGAGATCAGATAAAATCTCACCGCTTCGCCCAAATTTCGCTCTAGCGCGTCTTTAACGAAAAAGCTATTTCCGAGGCTCTTGCTCATTTTTTCGTTGTTTACTTGGATAAAGCCGTTGTGTAGCCAGTATTTAGCCAGACTCTTGCGCTCGGCGCATCGGCACTGCGCAGCCTCGTTTTCGTGATGAGGAAAGAGCAGGTCAAGCCCGCCCGCGTGGATATCTATCTCAAATTTTTCGCCGCTACTTAGGTGCTTTTTTATCATCGCGACGCACTCGGTATGCCAGCCTGGACGCCCCCTGCCAAACGGACTTTCGTACCATTTCTCGTCAAATTTCCACAGCACGAAGTCTTTTTCGTCTTTTTTTTCGTCGCTACTAGCCACGCGAGCGACGTTTGCTTCGGTGTCAAATTTACCGCTAAGGCTCAGATACTCCGCGTCTTTTGCGGTGTCAAAGTATATGCCGTCGCCTTTTATCTCGTAAGCAAAGCCGTTTTTTAGCAAAATTTCGATGTACTCTATCATCTCCTTTAGCGTCTGCGTCGCCTTTGGCTTTACATCCGGCTCTAGTACGTTAAGCGCGCTCATATCGCGCTCGTAGCTTGCGATGTATCTATCCGTGATCGCTTCTAGACTCTCGCCGCTCTCGCTCATTTTCTTTAAAATTTTATCGTCGATATCGGTGTAGTTTCGCACGAATTTGACCTTGTAGCCAAGCTCGCTTAGCGTGCGTCTAAGCAAATCAAAGCTAATCGCGCTTTTGGCGTGTCCTAAGTGGGCATCGTCATAAACCGTCGGCCCGCAAACGTAAATGCGCACAAAGTCGCTTTTTACGGGCTCAAATTCTACTTTTTTTCTCTTTACGCTATCAAAAATTTGCATCTAAAAATTTCCTTAAAAATATCAAAATCACTGCCTCTAAAGCCAGAACCGCGCTTAAAAGCGTTATTTTTTTAGGCTCGATTATAGCTAAAAATTTACTTATCCCAAAAAATTTGACGTTTAAAGCTAGCGTCAAAAACCCGCCCAGCGAGCTAGCAAGCGCTAGTCCGAACGCGCCATAAATTTGCATCAAAATAACAGCCAAAACGAGGTTAAAAACGAGCGTGATAACGGCGATTTTGGAGGCTAGCTTTTGCTGTAAATGCGCATAAAGCCAAAGCGAAAAAAGTTTAGCAAGCCCAAAGGGCAAAAGTCCGATCATATAGGCGGCCAAAACGCTTGCAGTCGCTGCCGTATCGGATGC
>CAUQMN010000290.1:0-2770 GCA_963518765.1 uncultured Campylobacter sp. | reverse complement strand
TAGCTCCCGTCGTAAAATTTAAATCCGCCTCGCCTAGAACAAAAATACTTCGCCTTATCGTTTTGCATTCAAATTTTGCAATTTGATTCTCAAGAATTTTTAAAATTTTACGACCGAAAAGCTTTCGCCTCCAAATTTCGTGCCAAGCGGTAGCGAAGCCGAAATTTGGTAGGTAACTGCTTTGAGCGAGTGAAATTTTAAAAATTATTCAAACAAACAAAATTTACGAATTTTCTATTTGTATTTTGTTCTTACACTTCACGCACTCGAGAAACGTCCCTTTTTTGAGCTCTTTTTTGATCATATCGCCGCCGCATTCGTCGCATTTTTCGGCGACGGGCTCGTAGTTTGAGACGAAGTCGCATTTTGGGTAGTTTGCGCAGCCGTAAAATTTACCCCTGCGGCTAAATCTCTCCACGACGTCGCCGCCGCATTTTGGACACGGCACGTCGATCTTTTTGAGCTCTTTTTTCGGCTTTGCCGCAGCTTCGCCTTCCTGCGCGCCTTGCTCAGCTTTGGCGATATTGCGCGAGTATTTGCACTTAGGGAAATTTCCGCACGCGATAAACTCGCCGTAGCGTCCTTTTCGCAGTAGTAGTTCGCCGCCGCACTCGGGGCATTTTTCGCCGATAGGAGTGGCGACCTTTTGGCTTTTTATGCCTGTTTTGCCGGCTGAAATTTTATCCATAAACGGATGATAAAAATCGCTCAAAAGCTTTTGCCAGTCGGCTTTGTCTTCGGCGACGTGGTCGAGCTTTTCTTCCATATTTGACGTAAATTCGCTATCTACGATATCGCTAAAATGCTCCTCCAAAACGCCCATCATCGTAAAGGCGATCTCGTTTGGCACGAGCTGCTTTTTCTCGACTTTGACGTAGTCGCGAGAGGTTAGTAGCGAGATGGTCGGCGCGTAGGTGCTAGGTCTGCCGATACCCAGGCTTTCTAGCTTTTTAACGAGTCCGGCCTCCGAGTAGCGAGACGGCGGTTCGGTGAAGTGCTGTGAGCTTTTTATGCTTTGCAGGCTCATAGGATCGCCGATTTTTAGGTCGGGCAAAATTTTATCCTTATCCATATCGCCGTAAACGCGGTAAAATCCGTCAAACAGCACCTTGCGGCCGCTTATTTTAAACTCGCCCTTTTCACCCGCGACGAATACGTTTTGCGTTTGGCTCACGCTAGCACTCATCTGGCAGGCCAAAAAACGGTTGTAGATGAGCGTGTAGAGGCGTAGCGCGTCTTTTTCGAGATACTGCGCGGCGATAGCGGGCGTGAAGCTGAGGTTTGTCGGGCGGATCGCCTCGTGGGCTTCTTGCGCGCCTTTGCTCTTGGTGGCGAAAAATTTAGCCTTCGCCGGCAGGTAGCGTTCGCCGTACTCTTTCTCGATCGTCTCGCGCGCGGCTGCGACGGCCTCTTTGGCGAGATTTAGGCTGTCCGTTCTCATATACGTTATCGCGCCCATAAAGCCCTGATGCGTCTGCACGCCTTCGTATAAATTTTGCGCGATCATCATCGTTTTTTTCGGGCTAAAGCCTAGGCGGTTGCTCGCGCTTTGTTGTAGCGTCGAGGTCATAAAAGGCGGCGCGGGCTCGGTTTTGCGCTCTTTGGCTTCGATCTCGCGGACGCTAAATTTGTCATTTTTTAGATTTTCTACGATAAATTTGGCTCGGTCGGCGTTTGTGATAGTTAGCTTTTCTATCTTTTGCGCTTCAAATTTAACCAGCTCGGCGTCAAGATCTTTTTTGAAAACCGCATCGATGCTGTGGTATTCGATCGGTTTAAAGTCGCGAATCTCGCGCTCGCGGTCTACGATGATTTTTAGCGCGGCGCTTTGCACGCGTCCGGCACTTAGACCTTTTTGGATTTTTAAATTTAACAGCGGCGAGAGCTTGTAGCCAACGATTCGGTCTAACAGGCGGCGGGCTTGCTGCGCGTTTACGCTATCCATATTTATCGTGCGCGGGTTTTTTAGAGCCGCTTCGATGGCGCTTTTGGTGATCTCGTGAAATACGATACGAGGCAGGCTCTCGGGCTTTTTGCCGATAGCTGCTGCGATGTGGTAGGCGATGGCCTCTACCTAGCGGTCCTCATCGGTCGCGAGGTAGATTTGGTCAGCGTTTTTGGCGAGCTCTTTGATCTCTTTTACGATCGTGGAGTGATCGGCGCTGATCCTATACTCTGGCGTAAATTTTTCGCCCTCGATCTTGATACCAAATGCCGTCTTCGGCAAGTCTCTGATATGGCCTTTTGATGCGATGACGTCGTAGCCCGGCCCAAGAAAATTTTTTATCGTTTTGGCTTTCGCGGGAGATTCCACGATGATTAAGCTTTTCATTAATATAGCCTTTTTATTTTTTTGCGGTAATTGTAGCAAATTTTTCGCCTAAAAACGAAAGAGGGGTGAAAATTTAAACTCGCGTCAGGCTTCAGGCGGAGCGAATTTGGCGCGCTCGTAAATCTAAGCCGGGCCACCAAAAGGCAAATATCCCCGCGGCCTAAATTTACCCGCAACCGCGCGAAACGACTCAAGCTCCGCGCAAATTTTACTTAGTAGCCGTCAAAATGCTTGGTCTTTGGCAGCACCAAATTTAGCGTTATGCCGATGAGCGCGCCAAGTCCCACGCCGCTAAAGCTCATCGCGCCAAAATCCAGCACCATGCCTCCGATCGCACACACAAAGATGAGCGCGACGATGATCATATTGCGCGGCTCGGCTAGATCTACGCCGTTTTTGATCAGAGTCTCCATGCCCACGCTAGCGATGATACCGAAA
>CAUQMN010000289.1:0-2774 GCA_963518765.1 uncultured Campylobacter sp. | reverse complement strand
GCCAAAAGATGAGCAGGGTGATCAAAAAATCCCAAAAAAGCCGGTACAGCAAACGTTTGATTTAAGCTAGAGTACAAATTTAGGATTTTGGATATCAGCGTTAAATTTATGCTGGTTTGGCAGACCTGCATCAAATTTACGAGCTAAATTTAAGCCCAAAATCTGTAAAATCTCGGCTGATAAATTTGCGTTTTACGGCGTAAAAAAAGCAGGGCGGATAAATTTGCTCTCAAATTTAACGGAAAAACTATCAAATTTACGTCAAGCACGCAAAAACAAACCTCAAAACGCTAAATTTGGCAAAAAGGGCGCAAACAAAAGCCCGCTTAAGCGAACCTAGGAGAAAAAATGAACGAAACCCTCATAAATATCGGCCTTGCCGCGACGCAGATTTTATTTACGTTTGTGCTCGGATTTTATCTTATCACCTGCCTTCAGTGGTTTTCCTACAAGTTTGAGCGCGTGCTGTTTCACTTCACCAGGCCGCTGTGGCACGTGTTTTTTCTCATCGTGCCGATCGTGCTTTTTTACGGGGCGGAGCGATTTTTCTGGATTTATTTTTACTTTGCGCTGGTACCAAGCTTCGCTCTTTGGCATAAAAAGCTCGATAAAAAGCTGGTTTTTACGCCGCGAGTCAAGCGATTTTTTGTTATCTTAGCGCTTGCGGTTATCGCTAGCTACGCTGTTTATCTAGCGACGCAGCACCGCGTAAATTTAGGCGTCGTCCTGCCGCTTGTGGTCTCTTTTGCGCTTAGCTTTTTGCTGGAAAAGGCTAAATTTAAGGCTTACGAAAACAGCGCACGCAAAAAGCTAGCCTCGATGCCTGAGCTCAAAATCATCATGATAACGGCGAGTTTTGGCAAAACCAGCATCAAAAATTTCCTATTTGAGTTGCTTAAAAATGACTTCGCCTGCCGCAAAACCCCTCGCAGCGTAAACACGCTAGCAGGTCTCATCCAAGACGTAAACAACGAGCTCGCTGCCGGTACGCAGATATATATCGCAGAAGCAGGCGCGCGCCTAAAAGGCGACATTGCACAGATCACGGAGTTTTTGAACCCGCAGATCGCTATCGTCGGCGAGATCGGCGCGCAACATATCGAGTACTTTAAAACGCTCGAAAATATCCGCGCTACAAAGATTGAGGCTCTTAGCTCAAAGCGCCTAAAAAAGGCTTTCGTGCACAGCAGTACGCAGGCAAGAGAGGGCGAGAAGATAGAAATTTACGATAAAGACCTAAGCGGCGTTGAGGCGAGCTTGGATGGGGTTAAATTTAAGCTTGGCGAGAGAGAATTTGCTTCGCCGCTGCTCGGTAAATTTAACGCCGCAAACCTGGCCGTCTGCGTCAAAACCGCGCTATATCTGGGATTAGACGAGGCCAGGATCGCCTCCGCTCTCGCGCGTCTAAAAAATGTCGAGCATAGACTCAAGCGCATCGATGCGGGCGGTAAAATCATCATCGACGACGGCTTTAACGGTAACTTTAACGGTATGAGCGCGAGCTACGAGCTAGTCGGTAGCTACGAGGGGCGCAAGGTACTCGTGACACCCGGTATCATGGAGAGCAGCGACGAGGAGAACGAAAAGCTAAGCAAGATCATCAACAAGACCTTTGACGTCGTCATGCTAACAAGCTCGCTAAACGCCGTCGCGCTACTAAAGCACCTAAGCAGGCCAAAAGTCATAGTCATCAAAGATAAGTCAAAAATACAAGAAGCCCTAGCACAAAACACCAAAGCGGGCGATCTGATCCTTTTTTCAAACGACGCTCCGAGCTTTATGTAGCTGCGATTTTAGGCTAAATTCGGTGCGCTAATTTTTACGTCAGGTATATATTTCCTGCACGGTAAGCGGAAATATAAATTTTACTCTAAAATATCAAATTTGCAGAATTGTATACGAAAATATTTTATTAACTTTAGCCGGAATTTTACGGCGACCGACTCGCGAAAACTACAAGCTCGCGCCAAATCGCGCAAGAGTCCTTAAATTTATCTAAAATAGTGTAAAATCCGCAAAAACAAAAAAAGGAAAGATATGAAAAAGTTTATCGCCGCGCTTTTTTCGGCTCTGTTTTTGGCGGGTTTGCCGACTGCGCTAAATGCCGCGCCGCAAACGCAAGAAAAACCGACTCTTCGCAAAATGATAGCCCAAATGATAATGGTCGGCTTCAATGGCTCTGATCCCAAAACCGCCAAAGAAGCCGTCTCGGAGGCCAAATATCAGCGTTTTGGCGGCGTGATGCTGCTTGGTAAAAACATCTCGGACAAAAAGAACCTCAAGGCGCTAACAAGCGCATTTAAAGAGGCTCAAGAGGGCATTTTTATCGCTATCGACGAGGAGGGCGGACGGGTCACGAGATTTAAGGATAAAGAAGGTTTTGAGACCTTTATCTCGGCGCAAAAGGTGGCAAAAACGCTTGATCTGGGTGCTGCTGGCGAGCTTTATGGCAAGATGGCGCAGCAGCTAAAAGACGTCGGCGTAAACGTAAATTTCGCTCCCGTAGTCGACGTGCTAAATCCGAAATCCACCATCATCGGCTCGCGCGGCAGGGCGTTTAGCGCCGATATAGACGAGGTTTCGCTGTACGCAAGCGAGTTTATGAAGGCCTCGCAAGCTCGCGGCGTGATAGCTGCGATGAAGCACTTCCCCGGCCACGGTAACGTCGAGGCCGACAGTCACACTGCCAAGGTCGTGATCGAAAAATTCGACTATACTGAGCTTAAGCCGTATTTTGACGCGGTTCGCAAAAACGAAGTCAAAATGATAATGGT
>CAUQMN010000288.1:0-2778 GCA_963518765.1 uncultured Campylobacter sp. | reverse complement strand
AAATTTAAAGATTTTGAAATTTTGAGCCTTTACTACGACGAGTACGATTTCGACGCTGCGCGCGCGCATCTTTGCGAACCTTCGCTATTTGGCGGCAACCCACTTTTGCACGTAAAAAGCGATAAAAAAATCCCCGCAAAAGAGCTAAAAATCCTGATAGACGGTTGCAAAAACGGCGGCGCATTCGTTTTCGAGCTTTTTGAGCCCGACGCCAAAGCCGTTTTTGATACGCAAAAGGCTTTCGGGGTAAATTTTGCGAGATTTTTTAAACCGGGCTCGCCCGAAGAAGCCGTAAATTTACTCGGCAGACAAGCCGCAAAAATGAACCTAAATATTACAAAAAACGCGCTTTTTGAACTCTACCGCATACATAATGAAAATTTATATCTAGCCGCAAGCGAGCTAAACAAACTAGCCTCTCTAAACGAGCCAATAAACGAAAATATCGTAAGAAGCTTGGTTTTTTCGCTATCAAGCGTGAGTTTTGACGATTTTTTCGATAAATTTATCGCACTAAAAGATATCAGAGCCGATTTTTTCTCCTATGCAGACGATGGAAATTTTAATGAAATTTTGTTTATAAACTCGCTTTACCGCGCGTTTTTTAGACTTTTTAAACTACATGCGGGTATCAAAATAACGGGGCAATTTGACATCAAAGAAGCGCTAGGCTACGCGCCGCCGCCAAACGTCGCAAACGAACTAAAAAGGCAGTGTCTGGCGGTAAATTTAAAAGCGTATAAAGAGATATTTACCGCGCTAAATTTGGCGGAATTTGAGCTAAAGATAAACTCTGCGCTCGATAAAAAAACTTTTCTGCTCTCCTGCGTGCTGGGGCTACAAAATCTTATCGGCAAAAACAGCAAATATTAAGTAAAAAAAAGATAAAATCAGCTCTTGTCGAAAGACTTCCTTGCCCGTTTGCAACCGCGCAAACGAGCTTAATACCCATAAGGAGAATCAATGAAGCACTACGAGCTTTTGTTTATTTTAAAGCCTACTTTGACGGAAGAAGAAGTAAGCGCAAAAGTTGATTTCGTTAAAGAAATCCTAACCAAAAACGGCGCAAATATCGCGTCTGTGCAGTCTATGGGCACTAGAAAACTAGCCTATACCGTAAAAAAATACGAGCGCGGAACTTATTTCGTCGTGTATTTCGAAGCTCCAACCCAAGCTATCGCCGAAGTCGAGCGTATCATCAGAATCACCGAAGATATCATCAAATTCTTAACGGTCAAATTTGAAAACAAAAAAGAGATCGCCGCTTGGGAAAAGATGAGCAAGGGCATCAAACTAAACAAAAAAGAACCGAAAGTCAAAGCAGAAGAAGCTCCGGCAGCGCAAGAATAAGGACGAAAAATGTTTAATAGAGTCGTTTTAGTAGGAAATTTAACACGAGATATCGAGCTTAGATATACGACTGCGGGCGCAGCCATAGGTAACAGCGCCATCGCCGTAACGAGAAAATTTAATGTAAACGGCGAAAAACGCGAAGAAACGTGCTTTATTGACATTACATTTTTTGGAAAACAAGCGGAGATAGCAAATCAATATCTTTCCAAAGGTTCAAAGCTTCTAGTCGAGGGTCGATTAAAATTCGACCAATGGACGGACAACAACGGACAAAATAGAAGTAAGCACACGATCAGCGTGGAAAATATGGAGATGCTAGGCGGACAGCAACAAGGCGGATATAATCAAAATAGTAATCAAGGCTATCAGCAAGGCGGATATCAAAATAACAGCTACGGCGGCGGCTATCAGGGCGGACAAAATCAGCAAAATAGCTACGCTCAAAGCGGTGCGCAAAGGCAAAATTTTAATAAACCGCAACAACAAAAGCAACAGCCAAAAGACGAATACTACGGCGATAATGTTCGAGAAATAGATATAGATGCCGACAAATACGATGACGGCGATGAAACGATACCATTTTAATTAAGGAAAAAACAATGGCTGAAAAAAGAAAATATTCACGCAAATACTGCAAATTTACGGAAGCAAAGATAGAATTTATCGATTACAAGGATACTTCACTTTTAAAGTACTGCTTGTCAGAGAGATTTAAAATCATGCCAAGACGCCTAACAGGAACGTCTAAAAAATATCAAGAGATGGTTGAGAAAGCCATCAAGCGCGCTCGCCAAGCGGCATTGATACCTTACGTAGTCGATCGCGATAACGTGGTGACCAACCCTTTTGAAGGACTATAATTTTTAAGCCCTTTTTTGGGGCTTAAATTTTGTTTTTAATTTCCTAATTACTTTTAACTATTCCTACCAAAGAAACTTATTTAAATCCACATAATAGCCATGAAATCACACTTATATTTCTGTAAAATATATAACTGCCATCTCAAATTCAAGGATAAATACATGGCTCCAAAAGCACTAAAAAAATGTGGTTTTACGCCTAATAACCAAGCTCGGGCTCTTAATAATATTTGTCAAAAGCATAGTTGTCGGATAACACTTTGATGCCTAAAGTATGAGCTTATTTCATCCTTATTATTTTTCCAAAATTTAGCGATATTTAACAAAATATTTTGATACCTAACTTTTAAATCATTAATAGTCAATTTGGCTAAGTATATAGTACCGATGAGCAAAAATAGGACAGTCTTAGGTTTGACAACTATTTCTATCCTTTTTAAGATACTATTTAAGGTTATTACTTTGAACATATTTCTTGATTTGAGTATATAAAATGAGCTATTTATAGGCTTTAAATTTCCCTCGCCATCTACGATCGCTCTAAAATTTCCCGCAGCGTTCAGCA
>CAUQMN010000287.1:0-2790 GCA_963518765.1 uncultured Campylobacter sp. | reverse complement strand
AAAAGCGGCGATCGCAGCTAGAAACAGCCTAGATAAAATGGGCTTTATCGAGTTTGAAACGCCGATTTTAACGCGCGCTACGCCGGAGGGCGCAAGAGACTATCTAGTGCCTAGCCGCGTATATCCGGGCCAGTTTTACGCCTTGCCGCAAAGCCCGCAGCTTTTTAAACAGCTTTTGATGTGTTCCGGCTTTGATAAATATTTCCAGATCGCAAAATGCTTCCGCGACGAGGACTTGCGCGCGGATAGACAGCCTGAATTTACGCAGATAGATATCGAGATGAGCTTCATTGAACAAGAAGACATCCTAAATATGGCTGAAAATATGCTAAAAGACGTCTTTGCCGCCTGCGGATACGATATCCAAATACCTTTCCGCCGAATGAGCTACAAAGAGGCTACCGAGAGCTACGGCAGCGATAAGCCCGATCTGCGCTACGATCTAAAGATGATCGACGTTATCGACATTTTCGCGCGCTCTAGCAATGAAATCTTTAGCAAAATCGCGAGCGAGCCTAAGAAAAACCGCATCAAAGCGCTAAAAGTGCCAAACGGCGATAATATCTTTAGCAAACGCGAGATGAACAGATTTGAGGAATTCGTCCGCAAATTCGGCGCTCAAGGCCTTGGCTACTTCCAGATGAAAGAGGACGGACTAAAAGGACCGCTTTGCAAATTTTTCGAGCAAAGCGACCTTGACGAGATTGTAGAGCGCTGCGAGCTAAAGGTCGGCGACGTCGTATTTTTCGGTGCCGGCAAGAAAAAAGTCGTACTTGACTACATGGGTCGATTTAGGATTTTCCTCGCCGAGCAAATGGGCATCATCGACCAAAACAAAATGGAGTTTTTATGGGTGCTTGACTTCCCGATGTTTGAGCAAAACGACGACGGTAGCTACTCGGCCATGCACCATCCGTTTACCATGCCTAAAAACATCGACGAGCCCGATCTCGAGGACATCCTATCGGTCGCTCACGACGTCGTGCTTAACGGCTATGAGCTTGGCGGCGGCAGCGTGAGAATCCACAAAAACGACGTTCAGCAAAAGGTATTTAAATTGCTAGGTATCGACGAAGCTGAGCAACGCGAGAAATTTGGCTTCTTGCTAGACGCATTAAGCTTCGGCGCGCCTCCGCACGGCGGTATCGCGATCGGCTTTGACAGGCTAAATATGCTAGTAAATAAAACCAGCTCGATCCGCGACGTCATCGCCTTCCCTAAAACCCAGCGCGCTCAGTGCCCGTTAACGAAGGCGCCTAGCGAAGCTAGCGGCGAGCAGTTAAGGGAGTTGGGACTAAGGCTACGAGAAAAAGAAAAATAAGCTTGAAAGCGTCGTCTCTTGCGTGCCTTTAAATGAGCTAGAAAATTTCGCCCTGCGATAGGCTATATGCCTTATCTTGGGCTAAATTTTCGTCGCAACATTCAAATTCATCGCAAGATACTTTCGCTTTGAGTATTTGACCAAAATTTTAAAAAATCGAGCCGAAGTATTTTGAGATGATTTTTGGGGTTGCGACGTAAAATTTTGGCGTAGATAGAACATATAGTTCATCGAGCCAAAATTTTACTAGCTCCGCAAAAAGCACTCAAAAGACAAGGCTACAAAAGGAAAATTTATGAAAAAACTATTTTTAATCATCGGCGCTCCAGGCTCCGGCAAAACCACCGACGCATCGCTAATCGCGCAAGAAGATGCTAAATTTGCGCACTTCTCAACGGGCGATCTGCTTCGTGCAGAGGTTGCTAGCGGCTCAGAGCTTGGCAAACTAATCGACGGCTTTATCTCAAAGGGCAATCTAGTCCCGCTTGACGTCGTCGTAAACGCGATCGTCTCGGCGATCAAAAGCTCGGACAAATCAAACGTCATTATCGACGGCTATCCGCGTAGCGTCGAGCAGATGACCGAGCTAGACAAGGTGCTAGCCGCGCAAAACGAGATCGCGTTAAAAGGCGTGATCGAAGTGGACGTTAGCGAAGCCGTCGCACGCGAGAGAGTACTCGGACGAGCACGCGGAGCCGACGACAACAACGAGGTTTTCAACAACCGCATGAAGGTTTATCTAGAGCCGATCGAGGCGATACGCAAATTTTACAAAGAAAAAGGCCTGCTCCACGTCGTAAACGGCGAGCGCGCAATAGAACCTATCGTAGCCGACGTCAAGGCTCTCGTAAATAGCCTATAAATATTTTTTAGAGCCTCAAGCTAGGCTCTAAATTTAAGCTTTCTATAAATCCAAATTAACAAAAAATTCACGAAATATCATTAAAATCCGCTCTATGATTTCACGAAAATCACATCAAATTTAAAGGATACGTAATGTTTAAAAAAATAGTTTTATCAGCGGCTCTTGCTAGCGCTATGTTTGCGGCGGGCGGATTTACGGGTGCTAGCTCAAATGCACAAGGCACGACAGGCGGCTTCGTCGGCAAAGGCGCCTTAAGCGCAAGCACGGTAAAACAAGCCCTAGCGCTACCGGATGACGCTCGCGTCGTGCTTGAGGGAAAGATCGTCTCCGAGTTTCGTCCTGAGCACTACCAGTTCGTCGATAAAAACGGCGACACGATCGAAGTCGAGATCGATCACAAAGACTGGAGAGGCATAACCGTCGATGAAAACACGCCCGTGCGCATCTACGGCGAGGTTGATAAGGACTTTATGAAAACCTCTATCGACGTAAAAAGTATCGAAATAATCAAATGATTTTAGGGCGGTTCGCCGCCTTAAAATTTCCCCAAATTTTAATTCCCTCAAAATTTAAAAATTTTACTTTTTAGAATCAAATTTACCGA
>CAUQMN010000286.1:0-2808 GCA_963518765.1 uncultured Campylobacter sp. | reverse complement strand
GAGAGTGGCTATTTACATATCTACAACAAGGCGTGCAAAACATTAGCGGTGAAAAGGGCTGCAAGAAGGCTGTGTAACGGCGGCGTTTGCGCTAAGTCCCGTAGAGATCGCAGAGATCGTAAATAAAATCGGTAGCCACACGCTAGCCCAAAGCGGGATCGCCTTTACGACGTAAAGTAGTAGCCCCGTATATCCCATCACTCCAAGCGCCAGAATGGCTCCGAGCGTGAGCATCATATCGCAAATTTTACCGCTCTTTTTGATCTGCAAAAGCACCAAAATGCTAACTACGATAAAAAACGTAAGTAAATACGTACCTATGCTCATCATCGAAACCGGACGCGTGTAGAGCTGCAAAATTTTAAGAGGATTTATCGCGGCGTTCGGTGCCAAATCAAACAGCAAAAGCGCCGTTCCTGCTATCACCGCAACGGGTGCTAGCAAAAAGCCGAACTTATAAAACCTCTCGTTTAATGAGCCCAAAAAGCCTTTGTAAGCCAAAGCCGAGCACAAAAACGCCCCGGCGCCTAAACCGCCTAGAAACAAATAGATGACTATGAGCCATTCCCAAGTCGTCTGTACCATCGTCATTCCTTTAAATTTTTAAAAATTTCGGGGTCTTTTAGCGCCTTTTTCAGCGCGTCCATCTCGCTATTTAGGTAGAGATTTAAAAAGCTCCCGAAGCTATTCCAAAGGTCTAAATTTGCGTGCTCATCGCAGCGAGCGGCAAATTTGCAAAACCACTGCGACGGATGAGCGGCGATAAATTCCGCCTTTTTGTGCAGAATTTCATTAAATTTAGCCTCATCCTCCGCCTTTAACGCGCTAAAACTTAGAAAATAAAGATATTGCAAATCGCGCATATAGATAAGATTTAATTAAGGTTGTAAGATGAACCAAGTAGCGTTAGAAATAGTTAAAATTTTGAAAAACAGCAAGGCGTTGCTTACAAGAACACAGATAGAAAAGGGTGTAGAACGAGCATCAAAAAGAACCGTCCAAAACGAACTAAAAAAACTAAGCGAGCTAAGGCGAATAAGAGTAGCGGGGCAAGCATCCAGCACGGCTTATGAGATTTCTAACGAATATTCTAATTTCGAAAATTGCCTTTTCATCTATCAAAACCAAATTCTAATAGACTATTTGGGCTATGACTACGAGAGCTATTATTTTGCGTATGATACTGATTTTTTGCTAAGCGGCAGATACGGCGTTAAATTTGAGATGCCGATCGATTTTAAAATTTATACGAGTTACTATAAACGAGCCTTTGCATATGAGCTTTGCTAAGAACGAGTTAGGATTTGACGTGCCGATGAGCGGAGTGTTTAAAAGAGAGCAGGATAAAGAGTATCACTACTTTATAAAGTATTTTGATAGGATTGGAGCTTATAAATTTCAACGAAAAGAGTTTTCTACGTTTATGGGGCTAAGTAGCGAAAGTAAGTATAAAGCCTCATCTGAAAAACTCTTTGACGCGGCGGCTAGGATACTGCGAAGCAGCGACGATAGACGTAGGATGATTGAGTACTATTTTTACTCGTTTCTTATTAGACATGAGGATATGCATACGAAAAATATATCGGTTATTTATGATAACGGTAAAATTTTGCTAGCTCCTCTTTACGATATCGCTTGCACGGGCTTTTACGAAGGTATTAAAAACTACGAATCGCATCTAAGCATAAACGGCAAACAGACCAATATAAGATATAGCGACTTTATGGAAATAGTAAAAAGGGCCAAGGTTGATAGGGCTAGGTTTAACGAGTCTGCTAAAAATATCGTAGAGATTTATATAAAAAAGATGCCAAAGTACATAAAAAAGCTTGAGAAGCTGGATGGGCTGGACTTTTATAAAAAAGATAGAGTCAATGCCGAAGACAAGAGAATAAAATCCAAAACTACGCTTGCAGATGTAATGATGAAGCACTTTGAGCAAAGGCGCGAGATACTAAAAAGAAATGGATGGTTTGAGAAGTTGGGGGTAAAGATATAAGGCTTGATGCAAATATTATTAAATAAAAAGGTTGTAGCAAAACATGGGCATTGCTAGTAAATTTGAAAATTTTATTTATATTTTACGTATACCGGATGATAAGATAGCAAAAATATCAGATAGATATAAGCAAATTACAAAAAGATTGAACAATGATTTTTGGGATGAGAACTCGGAGAAAGAGCATAGCTTGTATGTTGGTTCATATGGGAGAGATACTGAAACAAAAACCAGCGATATTGATATGTTGTTTTGGCTTCCTTATGAGAAATACTTGCAGTATAATAGCTATAGCGGAAATGTATAGTCGGCTCTACTTCAGGATGTTAAAGAGTCTATCGAAAATACATATAATCAGTTTAAAGGAGAAAAATAATATGAAATTTGTATATTTGATGGCGACATTATTGGTATCATTATCCGCTCATCCTCAAAAATCGTCCTTAACTACCGTTTTTGGCGATCTGGACGGCGATAATATAGAAGAAAAAGTCCTTATGAGCGAAAATAAAGATGGTCAAAGAATGCTGCAAATTTTTAAACAAAATAATTCAAGCGAATGGAAGCTATGGCACAGCTTTGATAGCATTGTAATAAATAGCGATGATGGCGGCGCCATGGGCGATCCGTTTACAGAGCTATCCGTGTCAAATAGGGTAATATCTGTAAGTCACGATGGAGGCGGAGGACGTTTTGCTTGGCAGTATTTACATAAATATAGATATGATAAAAAAGATAAGACATGGAGGGTGATAGGTGCTACGATAACCTATCTTGACAAGAGTAAAAAAGTCGAAACTCTAGACTAT
>CAUQMN010000285.1:0-2813 GCA_963518765.1 uncultured Campylobacter sp. | reverse complement strand
AATTTTTTATTCAGCTGTTTTTCAAGGTCTTTTGAGGACTCAAGATAAGTCGTTTGGTTTCTGATTTTTTCGTTAGTATTAGCCAAAAGCGCGCAAAAAGCCGCTAGCAAAAGCAAGGCGACTCTCATATACCTGCTCTACTCTTTCGCATAACGGTATAAACGGCTAGAAAACTAAGAGTCAAAGAGACTAAAAGCAGCATCGCTCCGTCATAAAACGCATCGATTGCGGGGAAATTTATATTTAACCCGCTCGCAGCGTCTTTTACGGGCTGAAAATCAGGTAAAAACGCGTAAAAGACAACCGTAAAAACTGTTGCGATAAACGAATCAAACAGCGCGGTTTTGTATAGCGCGCCCGATTTTAGCCACGACGGAGCGCCAAGCAGCGTCATGATCTCTATACGCTCCTTATGCTCGTAAAGCCAAATTCGCATCTGCTTTAAGATAAGCATAAGTCCGATAAGTCCGATGAGGCAGGAAAATATCGCCGAAATATTTTTAACGAGCTGTAAAATTTTATAGACCTTATCGTGCGTTTTAGAAAAGGTCTCTACCCTACTCACGCCCGCAATTTTTGCGATTTTATCTTTGATTTCGCTCATGTATTGCGTGCTCGGGAAGGCATTTAGCCTAAGCGAGTAAAATTTAGGCAAAGCCTCTTGCAAAACGGCGATATTTTTAGCAGAAATATCCTTTGAGAGCTTTTCTAATACGGATTTTGAGCTAAGAGGCTCAAGCGACTCAAACGTATGAACCAGCGGCTTTACGTCGGTAGCGTTTAGTTCGTTTTGACTCACGATGATGATGGTATAGTCTTTGTTCATCATATTTTCGTATTCGCTAAGGGCGCGATTTGCCGACAAGATAAACTCTATACCCGCAAGCAAGGCTATGAGCGGGATGATAACGCTAAGGTGATTTTTAAAGGATTTCATATATGCGTCCGTTTTCTATAACCAGATGTCTATAAGGCACTCTTAGTGAGACCGGTATATGGTGCGTAACGACGACGATGCAAGTGCCAAGATACTCTTTTGCCGAGCGCAAAAGCCCCCAAATAACATCGCTTGAGTATTCATCTAGGCTACCTGTCGGCTCGTCGCAAAGCAGTAAATTTGGATTATGCGCCAAAGCCCTAGCCATCGCTGCTCGCTGCTGTTCTCCGCCGCTTAGCTCGTTTGGAAATTTATCGGCTCTATGGAGCAAATTTACATGCTTTAAGAGCTTGGTTGCCTGATTTTTACAGACGCTTGCGCTTAGACCTTTTATCATTAGCGGCAGCATCACGTTTTTTTCGATATTCCACTCGCTTATCAAGCGATAATTTTGAAAAACCACGCCGATTCGTTGCCTTAGTTTGTCTAAATTTTGCTGAGTTATATCCGTCATATCCGTCAAACAAACACTCAAAGAACCCGCGCTTGGCTTCATCTGGCCGTAAAACGACTTTAAAAGCGTGGATTTACCGCTACCGCTTTGCCCCGTGATAAAAACGAAATCATCGGAATAAATGTCGAATTTAGCGTCCGTTATTAGATTTTGCCCGTTCTCGTACCCTAGGCACAGTCCGCTTGCGCTAATTATTTTTTGCATCCGCTAAATACTCCTTAAACGCAAGATGCGCCTTTAAATTTTCAGCCGTAACGAGCGGCTTTTTTATAAAATATTCCGCGCCTTTTTCGCCGAGCAAAACATAGCAATGCTCGGGCGCGTTAAATGCGCCAAACGCCGCACGAACTAAAATTTCGCCACCCTCTTTTTCGTATTTTTCCTCTAAATGCAAGAAAAAATCATCCTCTTTTATCGTTTGGTTGCTAAATTTAGCCGCGATCTTGCCAGCATCGTAGCCGTTTTCAAATTTTAGCTCGCCCTGACTGGCTCTTGGTTCGCTTTGCTTTTCGCAGGTAAAGATAACGTCGTAAATATCTTTTTGATGCCTTTTCCAGCGATCTTCATATTTGCTGCTTACTTTTAGGTCGCGGTTTTTGTAAATTTGAACATCGGCGTCGCTTAGATCTAAAATTTGAGCCAAAGTAAAGTCCGCATACTCGCGGCTATCGGTTCTTAGCTCAAATTTGCCGCCCGCTTTTAGCGTCCGCTCGCACTCCAGGGCAAATTTCGCCGAGGCCACGCGCCTATGAGGAGCATCGTCCCATGGTACAGGAAAATGCAAGAAAATCTTATCTATAAAATTTGACTCTACAAGCGACAAAAGCAGTCTCGCGTCGCAGTTTACGAGCATGACGTTGTTTAGATTTTTAGCTTTAGCCAGCTTTGCGACCTGCTCAAGCGAGGGTTTGTAGACCTCGATGCCGACGACTAGCGTGTTTGGATTGTTTTCCGCCTGAAATAGCAAGTGCCTGCCAGAACCAAATCCGATCTCGATAAATTTGCTCTCAAATTCGCTCTGATTTAAATTCTCAAGCAACTCGCTCACGCTAAAGATCGCCGAATCTTTTTGCGTGAGGCGCGTATTTTTTACCGCGATGGCTTCGCTTAAAATTTGATCGCAGTAAAGCTCTTTAAATTTAACCAAAGCATTTTGCAAAAGCCCTATTTTAGCAGGTTTTGTTAGCTTTTCGCCTTTTACGACCCAGTCATTTTCGCGTTTTTTTAGCGTGATAAAAAACTCCTCGCTAGAGCTTTTTGTATAAACGAGGCTTACGCCTTGCCTGCCGCGAGCCTCCCACAAAAAGCTTATCTCGCCGCAATCTTTTGGCGTAAAATTTACATTTTTAGCTATAAAATTGGGCATTATTCGACGGTTATCTCGGCTTTTGCAGAAGCGTCGGAGCTTATGCCGTATTCATC
>CAUQMN010000284.1:0-2815 GCA_963518765.1 uncultured Campylobacter sp. | reverse complement strand
AGCATTGCGTACAGAGATTTATAGAGCGCCTGGGCAAGGGTATCCCCGCGGTTTGACCCGGGACGAGGGCTGCGGCGAGCTGCTAAAACGCCACGATGATATTATTCTCGCCTATCCCGTTTACTTCAGCGACCTGCCGCAGATCGTGCGCGAGTTTATTTGCGAAAACAGCGCGAATTTTCGCAACAAAAACGTATTTATCATCGCTACGATGGAGATTTTAGCGGCGACGGAGCGGGCTGTGCGGCTAGGATCCTAAGGCGGGCGGGCGCGAGGATAACGGGCGGCGCGCATATTAGAATGCCCGCGTTTATTCTTGATGTGGCGATTTTTAGCTATTCGGCGCAGAAAAACGAGCGCGTGATCAAGGATGCAAACGCCAAGCTAGAACGCGTCGCTCAGGCATTTGTCGCGGACAATCTGTCGCAAGAGGGGCTGGGTATGCTATGCCGTATCGCCGGGCTTTTGGGATAGCAGCTCTGGATGAAAATTTGGGACAAAACGCCGTTTGCTAAGCGTAAACCGAGCCTAGATACGGCGCGGTGCAGCGGCTGCGGCGAGTGCGCGAAATCCTGTCCGATGCAAAATATAAAAATCGCGCACGGTAAAGTAAAATTCGGCGAGCGCTGCACGATTTGTTATAGATGCGTAAACAAGTGCAGGCAAAAGGCGATAACGATCCTAGGCAAAGCAAAAAATCTGGAAAAATCGCGCCACACCCCGTAAAAACGAGGCTCGCGCGGGCTTTATGATATTATTTCGGGTTTCTTGCCGATTTTTCGGACATGGCGCTTTAGTCTCTCGCTAGATACGGTCGGAAAAAGAAATCTCTTTTCGCGGCTCCACAAAACGCTCGTTTCTGCGTAGTCTTGCAGGGTTTCTTGCAATTTTTGCGCCGCGCCGACCATACCGAGTGAATTATACGCATATATTTCGCGTAAATTTTCCTCCTCGTCTAGCCTTTGTATAACGATCTCGTAGTCTAATGATTTATAAATATCTTTTAACCGCACAAGACTAACGAAAGGCGTAGTTTCGCCGTCTTGCGAGGCAGATAAAAGATAGGCAAAAGGGTGCAGGTAAACGCCCTCTATCCGTCTTGCGTTCGGTGCTACGGAGTCGCTTACGGCTACGAAAAAATCTTTAAATTTATTAGCCGCGCAACATTTCGTAAATAAAACGTCTATTTAGTTTAAATTTATAATTATGGTCTTTATTTGTTCGGTTTTTGTAAAGAATATATTAAAAAATTCAAAAAACGAATTCCCGCGATGCTGTGCAAACGAATATAAATTTTCTGCAATTTTGATAACATAAACGCTGTCTATATCGCAAATAAAATTTTTATTTAATTTTAACAAGCCGTTCCTTTTCTATTTTGCCTAGGCGCCTTAGCCTTTGGCGATGCTATTTTGGCTTGATTATACCGTATTTGCGCGTCGTTTGGGCTTAGCGGTTTTGCGGGGCGCGCCGGGTTTACCCGCAAAGTAGCTGGGGGCGCCAAATTTTAGACTCAGAGGAAAACCATAAATTTGCCAAGATAAACCAAATTTACTCCGCCGCCTACTAGCTAGCCCAGATACGCTTTTAGCTCCGCTATTTGCCTAACCTCGGCTATAATTTCCGGCGAGTTTTCCCAAATTTCAAGGAAATCCCATGCCTCGTCAGGCGGGTCGATCATATTTTCCAAAATCGCAACGACTTTCCGGATAGTCGGTTTCAATTTATCTAAAAAATCTGACGGACACGCATACGGCGAGCCAAAGCAAGCCAAAACGTGCGCGGCAGCTCTGATCTCATCATAATTTTCGTTTTTCGGATCGAAATTCGCCGCCGTACTTTCTATTAGGTCGAAATTTTTACTCTCCCAAAATCTCGCAAACCAGTCCGCCGCCCCGTCGCTTTCGTACGCTTTGTAACCCCAGTCGCCCATTTTAGCCCCTTTTGATAAAAATTACCCTCAAATTTAACGGCTTTTCGGACTTAAATTTGCCAGTCCGCGCTCGTATCCGCCGCGAGTTTTAAAGGCGGGAACGAAACTTGCATTATAAAGCCCAAAAAAGTAAATTTAGCTTAAATTGGCTAAAATAACGCGAAATTTGAAAGGATATTTATGTTTGAGGGGATCGATTTTTCAAAAATGGGACAGATGCTCGAGGAGGCGCAAAAAAAGGCGCAGGAGATCGAGCAGGAGAGTCAAAAGCGTGAGTTTAGCGTAAAAAGCGGCGGCGGGCTCATTAGCGTCAGGGCAAACGGCAAGGGCGAAGTGCTTGATATCAGCATCGACGATAGCTTGCTGGAGGACAAGGAGAGCTTGCAGATCTTGCTCATCAGCGCCGTAAACGACGTACTAAAGATGATCGAGGACGACCGCAAAAACGCCGCGTCAAGGATGCTGGGCGGGTTTGCCGGCATGGGACTAGGGCAATGAAACGCGCAGCTTTCTCACGCCGTTTGGACGCGGTTTTGGGGCTCGCGCGGTTAAATTTTGGCGGCGCGCTGGGCGATACGGTGGTAGATTTAAGCGCAAATTCGAACTCAAATTTAGCTCGCAAATTTTGCTCTCCGCTTTTTGCCGTTTTTATGATTTGCGCTCTTGCCGCGTCGCTTAGGGCCGAGCCGCGCCCGACTCAGGATGATTTTAACGCTTGCTTTGAAAAAAACCTGCCCGCCATGGTAAACGTCGCGGGCAACGGCGGCATCGCGATCACGCCCAATTTAATCGCCGTACCTAAAGGCGAAATCCCCGTGAAAAACTACGTCAAATTTGACCCGTATCTTAGCCTCTATCTAGTCGCCTCGGACGCTAAACTCG
>CAUQMN010000283.1:0-2818 GCA_963518765.1 uncultured Campylobacter sp. | reverse complement strand
TATTTTTCATCCAGCGCTATCTGGCAGATGCGGCGTCCTGCCTGCCTGATAAGCTCCTCGCGCTCAGGTGTAAGCGCGGGCACCGTGCCGTTGCCTTTTAGCGCGATACCCATCGCTTCGCATAGCGTATTCATCGAGTTTGCCGTAAACATCCCCGAGCAGCTGCCGCCGCTTGGACAGGCTTTGCACTCGATCTCTTTTAGCTCCTCGGCGCTGATCTCTTTGGTTTCAAATTTACCCACAGCCTCAAACGCCGTGGATAGGTCGATCGGCTCTCCTTTTTTAGTGTAGCCCTTTTTCATCGGACCGCCGCTAACAAAAACCGTCGGCACGTTCACGCGAAGCGCGCCCATCACCATGCCAGGCACGATTTTATCGCAGTTTGGCATGCAAACCAGAGCATCTAGCTGATGAGCGTTCATCACCGTTTCGATCGAGTTTGCGATGAGCTCGCGACTAGGCAGGCTGTAAAGCATTCCGCTGTGCCCCATCGCGATGCCGTCGTCCACGCCGATACAGTTAAACTCAAACGGCACGCAGCCGTTTTTGCGGATCTCGTCTTTTAAAATTTCGGAGTATTTGTTGAGGAAAAAGTGCCCCGGGATGATCTCGATGAAGCTATTTGCCACGCCGATAAACGGCTTTTCAAAGTCCTCGTCCTTTAGCCCCGTCGCTCTTAGCAAGCTTCTATGCGGCGCGCGCGTATAGCCTTTTTTGATGATGTCGCTTCTCAAATTTGATCCTTTTGGTGAAATTTGAGCGATTTTATCAAATTTAGGATTAAAAAGCTTAATTTAAATCAAATTTGAGTATATTTAAACTCTTTTTTAAACAAGGAGTGAGATGCTTTTTAATTCATTTGCATTCATCGTTTTTTTCTTGCCGATTACTTTTAGCGTCTATTTTATATTAAATAAATTTAAGCTAATCCAACTAAGCATTTTATGGCTCACCGTCGCTTCGCTATTTTTTTACGGATATTGGAATTTTATTTATATTCCGCTTATTTTATGTTCGATCACGTTTAACTTCTACGTCGGTCATCTGCTTTGCAATCACCCTTCCCGCAAAAAGCTTATTTTATGGGCGGGCGTCGCGGCAAATTTAGCCCTACTGGCCTACTACAAATACACCGACTTTTTGATAGAAAATTTTAACGGAATTTTCGGCGCCGACGTACCGCTTCACCACGTTATTTTACCTCTTGGCATCAGCTTTTTTACATTTACGCAAATAGCATTTCTAGTAGACTGTTATCACGAAAAAGTAAAAGAGCCCAGCTTCCTTCGCTACGCTCTTTTCGTGACGTATTTTCCGCATCTTTTAGCCGGTCCTATCATCCACCATGCCGAGATGATGCCGCAGTTTGCAAATTTACGTTTAAAGCGCATAAACTATAAAAATTTAAGCATCGGACTTTTTTTATTTTCGATCGGGCTTTTTAAAAAAGTCGTAGTGGCAGATTTTTTCGCTAGATTTGCCCTTCACGGTTTTGACGTGTATACGACTCTTAGCATGAGCGAGGCATGGATCACGAGCCTTAGCTACACTTTACAGCTATATTTCGATTTTAGCGGTTACACCGATATGGCGATCGGCATTTCATATATGTTTAACATTTTTCTACCATTAAATTTCAACTCCCCTTACAAAGCGCTAAATATCCAAGACTTTTGGCACAGATGGCATATGACGCTCTCGAGATTTTTACGCGACTACATCTATATCCCGCTAGGCGGTAACCGTAAGGGCGAATACCGCACTTACGCTAACGTTTTTGCGGTATTTTTGCTAGGCGGACTTTGGCACGGAGCGGGTTGGATGTTTATCATCTGGGGCGCGCTACACGGGTTTGCGATGATGATTTGTAGATTTTACGGCGCGCATTTTCGCCCGATGAATAAAATTTTAGCTTGGTTTATAACGTTTAATTTTATAAATATCACTTGGATATTTTTCCGCGCCAGAGACCTAGATAGCGCGATGAAAGTGCTAAAAGGCATGTTTGATTTTAGCTCGGTTAAGATAAATTTTAACTACTTAGAGTACATAAGCAACTCTCTGGGATACAATCAAATAAATTTTATGGAAACACCGCAAATAGCCATGGGTACGTTATGCGCTATTATGGGTATTACGCTTTTGGTTACGATTTTTGGGCGAAACTCGAACGAAATGGCCGCTAGAGCAAAATTTGGCTTTCTTACCGCACTATTTACGGCATTTTTGCTTGCTTTGGTTTTTGCGATTAACTCCGGCGCGCAGGAGTCACCGTTTTTGTACTTTAACTTTTAGGATTAAATTTGAAAAAATATAAAATTTTTCTTTTGACGCTTCCTATTTTGACTCTGGTTATGATCGCGTTTTATATGGCGTTTGCGATGTTTCTCATCAAAGTTTCGTCGGCTCATCACTACGCGTATAAAAACTACCTCATCTCAAACACGACCGAACAAAACCGTATCATCGTCGAAAGCGGCTCAAACTCCTATCACGGTATGCTTGAAAAGCACTTTGGCAAGCTGGTTATAAATTTAGCCGATCACGGCGGTTATCCGCTACGCCACAGACTCTACCGAGCGGCCAAACTAGCGCATAAAGGAGATATTTTTATCCTGCCTTTGGAGTATAGGTATTACATCAACGATGTTCCGCCCGATACTTATTACAACGGACTTTTTTTTGAGATTCACCATTTTTACGACTATTTACCGTTTTTCGAAAAGCTAAAAACTATATCGCAGATCCCGCTTCAAGCATTTATAAACGCGGCAATAAGAGACTATAAAGAAATAGCGGCGTTTGAGATAAATTTCGA
>CAUQMN010000282.1:0-2818 GCA_963518765.1 uncultured Campylobacter sp. | reverse complement strand
TCGCAGTTTGAGATACCGATAGTAGAAAAAGGAGAGCTTTTTATCGACGTAAACGGAGAGAAAAAACGCATCGGCATCACTCGAGCGCACCTTGAGGAGGACGCGGGTAAAAATATCCACGAGAGCGGACAGAGTCTAGTCGATCTAAACCGCGCCGGCACGCCTCTGCTTGAGATCGTGAGCGAGCCTGACTTGCGCAGCTCTGACGAGGCGGTCGCGTATCTAAAAAAACTACACTCGATTTTGCGATTTTTAAACATTAGCGACGCTAATATGCAAGAGGGAAGCTTTCGCTGCGACGCCAACGTCAGTATCCGCCCAAAAGGCGACAGCAAGCTTTATACGCGCGTCGAGATTAAAAATTTAAACTCGTTTAGATTTATCCAAAAAGCAATCGACTACGAGGTCGAGCGTCAAAGTGCAGCGTGGGAAGACGCCAAATACGATGAGGAAGTTTATCAAGAAACGCGTCTTTTTGATACCGTAAATTTGGTCACGCGCTCTATGCGAGGCAAGGAAGATAGCGCCGAGTATAGATATTTCCCCGATCCTGACCTACTACCAGTCGAAATTCCTGAAGAGATGTATAACGAAGCGATCAAAATTCCCGAGCTTGCCGAGCAAAAGGTCGCTAGATACGAGCGCGAGCTTGGCGTCAAAGAGGACGACGCGCTGATTTTAACGAGTAGCGTGGAGACGGCGAAGTATTTCGAGGAGCTCGTAGAGGCTAAAATATCGCCGAAACTCGCCGTAACATGGCTCATCGTCGAGCTTTTGGGTCGTCTAAAAAACGGTGCTACGATCGAGACTTCACCCGTAAATTCGGCTAAGATGATAGAGCTTTTGCGCCGCATCGAAGACGGCACGATAAGCGCCAAGGCAGCTAAAGAGGTGCTTGACTATCTAATGGAAAATGACGTGAGCGTAGACGCCGTCATCGAAAAATTGGGATTAAAACAAGTCAGCGACGACTCGGCCATCATAGCGATAATAGATCAAATTTTAAGTGCGAACGCCGATAAGGTCGCCGAGTATAAAAGCGGTAAGGACAAGCTTTTTGGATTTTTCGTCGGGCAAACGATGAAAGAGGGTAAAGGCGCGTTTAATCCTGCAAAAGTAAATGAGCTTTTGAAGGCTAAACTGGGGTAAATTTTGTTCTATTTCGTCGTTTCGGCACTTAAATTTTGTTTTTTCCGACGTGACCGTTTTGCGCCAAATTTGACCTAAACAAGCTTTCAGAATTAAATTTTGCTTATTTTTGGTTAAATTTATAGGTTTTGCAGGAGCCAGAAAGGTTAAATCTGACAAAAACGGATCAAATTTGTCCCTCAAATTTATCCTTGCGCGGTTTTAAAACCCTCAAATACGGCGCCGCAAAGCCGTTCAAACCGATAAATTAGAAAAGTTAAGCGCGTTTTATTTTGCGTAAAGTCGGCACCGGTAAAATTTGAACTTTTAAACCGAGTTTAAATTTAACGAGCTTTGCAAGGCTGCGAGCAACTTAAATAAATAGAGCAAATTTAGCGTTTCAGTAGTTAAATTTGCTTTGCGATAGTTTTAATTTTGACTTTATTTAACGTCGGTAGCGATAAATTTAAAACGCTTTTGGCAAATCTAGGATCAAATTTCACAAAAAGCTAGCGCTAAATTTCGTTAAAAACGAAGTAAGCCGAGCAAATTTAGCTAAAATAAACGTAAATCACAAAAAAGAGAAAAAATGAAAATAGCCATCATCGGAGCGGGGAAGTGGGGTAGCGCGCTTTTTCATGCGCTTTCGCAAAAAAACGACTGCGTTATCAGCTCGCGTAGGCAGCTTGAGGGCGCGCATTTCGTGGGCCTAGAGGAGGCGCTAAAGCGCGATTTGCTCGTCGTTGCCATACCTTCTCAGTCTGTTAGCGGCTGGCTAAAAGAGCATTTTAAAAACTTCGGACAGAAAATTTTAGTCGCCTCAAAAGGCATCGAGACTTCAAGCCTTCGTTTTTTAGACGAGATTTACGAACGGCACGTAGATGCGGCAAATTTGGCCTTTTTATCGGGGCCGAGCTTTGCTAAGGAGATACAAAACGACCTTCCGTGCGCGCTAGTAGTAAATTCCAAAAACGAAGCCCTTGCGCGCGAGATTTCAGGACTTTTCCCACAAAATATTAAAGCCTACGCCAGCAGCGACGTTATCGGTGCGGAGATTGCGGGTGCCTATAAAAACGTCATCGCTATCGCGGGCGGTATTTGCGACGGGCTCGGGCTTGGCAACAGCGCTAGAGCTAGCCTCATCTCGCGCGGACTTGTCGAGATGGCGAGATTTGGCGGGTATTTCGGCGCGCAGCAACAGACCTTTTTGGGGCTTAGCGGGGCGGGCGATCTCTTTCTCACGGCTTCATCTGTACTCTCGCGCAACTACCGCGTGGGCTTGGGGCTTGCTAAAAACGAGAGCCTTAACAAAATCCTAAACGATCTAGGCGAGGTCGCAGAGGGCGTAGACACCTCCTACGCGATAGAAAAGATCGCCGCTAGCAAGGGCATCTATACGCCGATAGTAAACGAGGTCGCGGCAATGCTGCGCGGCAAAGACGTGCAGGAGAGCTTAAAAGATCTGCTTAGTAAAAAATAAAGACTCAACGGAACTTAAGCGGATTTTTAGCTGCTACTTCGTCTTGCTACTTATAAGACCTCTTATTGTCTTTAGTAGAATATGATAGAACTCTCTTGTATCATTGCTGTTATTATATCTGAATACACTTGTAACTACGTCCAAAAAGCTACAAACGTAGCGAAGTAGAGCAGAGCGCACTATTTAAATGCAATAAGAAATTCTCTTTCT
>CAUQMN010000281.1:0-2837 GCA_963518765.1 uncultured Campylobacter sp. | reverse complement strand
ATTCGCGCTCGCAGGCAAATTTATTAGTCCAAATTTGTCCCGTCCGGCGACTCGTCTTACGACGCCCCGAGCCGTAATATATTAAATTTTTATCCAAAAAAAAGTAGAATATCCCATCTTAAATTTAAGGAAAAATCCGTGTTGCAAGCATTAGCGCTTAGATATAGACCGCGAAATTTTAGCGAACTCGTAGGTCAGGAGGCCGTCAGCACCAGCCTCACGCACGCTCTGGACGAGAACCGCCTCACTCACGCCTACCTTTTTTCGGGGCTTCGCGGCAGCGGCAAGACATCAAGCGCGAGGATATTTTCAAAGGCGCTTGTTTGCGATCACGGCCCGACTAGCCGGCCCTGCGAGCAGTGCGCCAACTGCATCGCCGCAAACGAGGGCCGCCACATCGATATCATCGAGATGGACGCGGCCAGCCACCGCGGTATCGACGATATAAAGGGGCTTATAGAGCAGACCAAGTACGCTCCGGCGATCGCGCGCTTTAAGATTTTTATCATCGACGAGGTGCATATGCTCTCCACGCCCGCGTTTAACGCGCTGTTAAAGACGCTCGAGGAGCCGCCGCCCTACGTCAAATTTATCCTGGCTACGACCGATCCGCTCAAGCTCCCGGCTACGGTGCTATCGCGCACGCAGCATTTTAGATTTCGCCAGATCTCGCGCCCGGACGTCGTCGCGCATCTTGACTCTATCCTAAACCGCGAAAACGTCCCGCACGAAAAAGAGGCTCTCGAGATCCTCGCTCGTAGCGGCGCGGGCTCGCTGCGCGATACTCTCACGCTGCTAGATCAGGCCATCATCTACGCCAAGGGCGAGCTCACGCAAAGCGCCGTCGCGCAGATGCTGGGGCTACTTGATCCGCAGCGCAGAGAGGAGATTTTATCTCTTGTAATGAGCGGCGATAAATCGGCCGTGAGCGCGGCTGTAGCGCAGCTAGAAAGCTACGACGCCGAGATGGTGATAGACGAGATAACGGCAAATCTCAAGGCGAATTTCCTCGCGCAAAGCCCGAAATACTCGCTACTTTTATACGAGAGATTTTTTAGGATCCTCTCGCAGGCGCGCTCGATGCTAAGCGTCAGCAGCGACGGCGGATTCGTGCTTGGAGTGATGCTTTTTATGATGATCGAGGCGATAAATCTAAAATCGATCGACGAGATGATAGCCGTGGACGCGAGGGGAAAATTTGCGGATTCGCAGTCGCGCTCGGCTGATTTTGGAGCCTCTCGTGCTGCGCCAAATTTTGCTGGCGGACGAGGCGAAGCGGCTAGGTTTAGGGCTCCTGCGCAGACGGGTCAAATTTCAGCCTCTACGGACGGATCAAATTTGACGGGAGCAAACGTGGCTAAACTCGCCTCGCAAAACGGCGCGACTCAAGGGCAAAATTTAAGCAACCAGACGCCCCAAGGGCCGGGCAGCCAAACCGGCGCCGCAAAAACTCCAAATCCGGCTTATGAGGCATTTTTAGCCAAAATTTACGACCGTAGCTTTGATCTTGGCGAGTGTTTTAAGAACTGTATCGAGTTTTTGGACTTCTCAAGCGGCTGCATGAGTCTGGCCTCAAGCGCGGCCGGCAACGATCAGAGGCGGCTTCGCGAGAGCTCGAAGGTGATTTTGCAGATTTTGCGCAGTCTTTTTGGCGAGAGCGCAAAGATAAAGATAACTCCCAAGCAAAGCCCGGATGTAGGGGTGCAAGAGCAAAAAGAAGCGGCAAATTTGACGGCGAAAAGCGCGGCAAATTTGGACGATGGGTGCGGCGGTGCGGATAAATTTGAGGGCAACGAAACTGCGCCAAACCCTGAGAGCGTCAAATTTGACGCGAACGGTTCGGGGGAAAATTTAAACCAAAACGTCCAAGTGCAAGAGCCCTCAAAATTGACCGGAAATTTGTTTGCAGGCGGTAGTGAAAAGGGTGTAGCTACGCCCTCGGAGCAAAATTTGGGCGCCGAATTTAAAAGCGGCGAGCAGGACGAGCAAACGGAAAATTTGACGCAGCAAACGCAATCGGATATTTTGCAAGCGGCAAATGACTCAGCTCCGAGCGCGCAAACTAATAGCGACTCGCCTATGGGCGAAACCGCGCCCTTAAATTTAAACGAAAATGCGGCAAATTTGACGAAAAACTCGCAAACGCAGGCTGGTTTAGATCAATCGACCGAGCCTAAATTTGCGCCCGATTTTGAGGGGATGCGCGACGACACGCACGATTTTTATGAGGCGTATTCGCTGAAATTTAATACTGGTGACGGCGCTATAGCGGGGGCGGATCTGGCGTTTTTAGATGATGAGTTAAGACGACTAGAGAGCCAAAATGCCGCAAAAACGGAGCAAAAACCAAGCAGCGCCGCTAAATTTAACCAAAACAGCGCGCTGCAAACGGCAAGCTTTGGCGAGCCGCCGTTTGATCCTGATGGCGTGAGCGAGATGTTTAGCGAGGCTGCGGACTATGAGGGTAGCGGCGCGCTCTTTGAGCAAGACGCTAGCGAGCCGGTAAGCGACGCCGCAGGGCAAAATTTAGATACGGCAAATTTAGTCGGCGACGAGCTTCAAAGCGAAGCGAATTTTGACGACTCGTCCTTAGGCGGGGCAAATTTGAACGCTCAAAATGCTACGCCAAATTTGGCCGCAAAAACCAAAGCCGATCCCAAAGCCGCAAAAAACCAAGCGGTTTTAAAAGAGGCCAAGCGACTGTTTGGCGAGCCTGAAGTTTTAGAAATTTGAGGCGTTTGATTTAGCTCGTTAAATTTGCATACCGTTTTGCTATTTTTTAGGGCGCGATAGTAAGCGAAATACGCCAAGCCTTTTTTGAAGCAAACGACGACGTC
>CAUQMN010000280.1:0-2845 GCA_963518765.1 uncultured Campylobacter sp. | reverse complement strand
ATTTTAAAGTTTATTTTAAGCATTATTTTGGCGAGCGTAAGGTAAGATTAAGGCAAAATTTTCTTAAGGCTAAATTTTGAAACGCGCTTTTTTTCAAGCTATCTTGCACATTGCCGTTTTTGCGCTGGTTGCGGCGTTTGCTAGCGGTTGCGCCGCGCCGAAAAAGGCAACCCCCGCACCGCCAAAGCCCGTTACGCAGTCTGAAATAAAAAACATCTGCGACGGCAAAAGCCCAAAAGAGTGTAACGATACGGGCGTGAAATTTGAAAACGTCAAAGACTACGAGCGCGCTAAGCTCTGCTACCAAAAAGCCTGCGAGAGCGGCGAGGGTGTAGCGTGTTCGAATTTAGGCTCTCTTTATCAAAAAATCGATCCTACTAGCGATCAAATTTTACCTCTTTTTTTAAAGGCCTGCCAAGCGGGCAATAAATACGGCTGTTTTAATGCCGCAAACGTTTACCGCCTGGGGCTTGGCGCGCGTAAAAACGACTTCGTGCGTGCGATAAAACTCTACGAAAAATCCTGCGTGCAGCTAAAACACGCTAAAAGCTGCACGAATCTAGGCAGCATGCATCAGTTTTCTTTGGGCGTAGAGACGGCGAGCAGGGACGTGGCGAGGAAATTTTACGAGATAGGATGCGAGCTGGGCGATGAGGTCGGCTGCAGAAATCTTTCGCTAGTAAATAGCGAGTAAATTTAAACCGCAAGCATACGCTCGCGCGAAATCTTTACTCGCCCTGCAAATTTGGATTTGACTAAGATTTTATTCGAATTTTATTAAACTCGCAAAGTCTTGAAATTTTAAAGATGGGGTTTAACCCTTAATTTAATCGCGAGGAACTTTACGGAATATTTTAACTAAACGGCCTGAGGTTTTAAGGACGGTTTGAGCTAAGAATCTATGAAAATCGCTTTTTATTCTCGGGATGCATCATGCGATTTTAACCGCACGGCGCAAATTTTACGACTGAAATTTGCTTAAGAGCCAAAAATCGTAAAAAATTCGTAAAGTCGTTTTTGTTACTTCAAAAAGGAGTCGGATTAAATTTTGGTCATGTAGCGTAATGCTAAATTTAAAATCTCAAATTTGGCTCAAAGCTCAAACTGCCGAATTTGATGTCGAATTTATGCTTGCCACCGCAGCCTAAACGTCGTTTCTTTGCCGGATTCGCTTTCGCATGTTACGGCGATAGCATTGTTTTCGCAGGCTCTTTTTACTAAATTTAGCCCGATACCAAAGCCGCCTTGGTCTTCGTTAAACCGCGTGTATCGCTCGAAAATTTTATCTTGTTGCTCTTTGCTTAACCCCTCGCCGCTATTTGAGATCTTTAGCTCGCCGTCTTGCAAACTAACTGCGACGTAGCCGCCTTGGTTTGCGTATTTTACGGCGTTGCTTAGTAGGTTATCCACCGCGCGTTTTAGCTCATAGCCGTTTGCATTTATGAGAGCGTCTTCTAAATTTAGCCTTAAATCAAGCCCTCGTTTAGCAAAAAACGGAGCAAAAAATTCGAGTCGCTCGTTTAAAATATCTTTCAAATTTAGCTCCTCTTTTGGTGCGGAGCTTGAGGCGCCAAAGGATAAATACGTGAGGTCCTCGTAGATGTGGCTTAGCGTTTTGGCGGCGGTTTGGATGTTGTTTAGGCGCTTTAGATTTCTCTGGCTTAGGCTACTTTTATCTGCCGTTTCGATGCTCATAAGTATGACGCTAAGGGGTGCGTTTATCTCGTGAGTAGAGTCTTTTATAAAACGATTTAGCGCGGCGATCTTGGCGTGTAGCGGCGCTAGCGCGGTCTTTGCTAGATAAAAGGCGATTATCATGATAACGCCTAAAACGATAAGCAAATTTAGCGCCGTACGCAGCCGTAGCAAATTTAGCTCGCTCGCGACGTCCTTACCGCTTAGCGCGATTTTTGCCGTCGATAGCTCGTCCGCGCCGCCTTCGTCCATATTTTGCAAAGCCTCAAATATCATCACCTTGCCGTCCGATACGACCGTGCTACTCTGGGCGTCGTCAAATTTAGCGCAGCCCGCCTCGCCGTATAAAATTTGACCGCTTTTAGCTACGATGCAGGCTTTGACGTCTTTTTCGGCGGTAAAGCTTTTTACTGCGCCAAGCCCGGACATGCGCGCTTTCATGTAGATACCCATCTTGATCTCTTTTAGATTTTTTACCTCGTTTGAGATGAGGGCTTCTTTTTTCATTTTATAGTCGTTCGTAATAAAATACCCCAAAAATAGGGTGCTAGTGATGAGATAAAGCGAGAGGATTTTAGCTATAACGGCAGAGCGCTCAGACATAGATATAGCCGTCGCCGCGCCTATTTATGATCGCGTCCTTGCCTAAAATGCGGCGTAAGTTTTTGACGTAAACTCGCAGGCTCAGCTCGCTGGGCTCTTCGCCGTAGTTCCAAATTTTCTCAAATATCGTCTCTTTGCTCAGCAGCGCGTTTTTATTTTCCAAAAATAGCGCCAAAAGCTCGCTTTCTTTGTTTGAGAGGTTTACGATTTGTCCGTTTTGCCGGAGCGTTTTGGAGCTTGGATAAAATTTATATCCATCGTTAAGCTCGATAAATTCGTCATTTACGTGAGAAAATTTGCGCTTGAGTAAAATTTGAATACGAAGCAAAAGCTCTTTTAGCTCGTACGGCTTTTTTAAGTAGTCGTCACAGCCGCTTTTGTAGCCAATCTCTAGGTCTTGTAGCGCGTTTAGCGAGGTGGTAAAGATCGCAGGCGTGTCGTCGCCAAGCCGCCTAAGTTCGCGTAAAAGGGAGAAACCGTCGCCTTTAGGTAGCTTGACGTCGAGGATGAGGATATCAAAATTTCGCTCGTAGGCGGTATCTAGAGC
>CAUQMN010000279.1:0-2849 GCA_963518765.1 uncultured Campylobacter sp. | reverse complement strand
CGTGTATAGGACGTATTTTTTCTCGAAAATCTCTTTTACGCGTTTTCAGACGGCTGAGGAGCTTCCGGGTCTATAGTAGTCGCTCGGATCTATATTTATGTCCAAGCCTAGCTTGATGGGCCCGCCGCTAGTTTCGCGTATGTACCATTTGTCCGCTTGCATTAAACAGGCCCGGTCTTCTAGGTCTAGATCGAATGCGCCTCCGCCTGCTAGTATGTAGCTGCCCGGATTTGGGTTGTTGCGCAGTCTCTCTAGGGCTTCTTTGTTGTTCTGTACCCAGCTTGGTTGCAATGGTGCATAGTTGACCACAAGCTGTACGTATTTCCCGTTTTTCTCGCATACATCCCAGCCGCCGGGCTCCACCTTACACCATAGATACGGACTTACGTCGCCGTCCAGCTCGCCGCCTTTTGCGTAGTATGTTTTTATCTCATTTATGGCCGCTTCTAGGTTGGTGACGAGAGCGATATACTCGGCATCTTGGCGCGTAGCGTTTAGTCTGGGTACGGCGATAGCGGCTATGATGCCCATGATTAATATAACAAAAACCAACTCTATCATCGAAAAAGCCTTGCGAGGCTTGAATGAGCTTAGATCCTTAAAATCAAGAACGGGGGGGGGTAGTAGATGCATCTGAATACCTTTTTGAGAAAATTAAATTTCCTATAAATGATACGCTAAAGCGTCTAAAATTTGAATAAAATTAAAACATCTAAAATAAATAAAAATCATAAGCGATTATTTATTTTGAATCGGTAGACCGAAATTTAGGGTGTTTTTTCGATTTCGGGTTTAAATTTAAGGGCTAAATTTAAGACGCTAAGAAAAACAAAGCGGATATTTTACCACGATGGAGCCGATTTTGCACCGTGATCTTCGGTACCGCTTAAATTTGCGTTAGCTTGGCCTGCGGCCTAGCTCAAATTTGCTTAGTCTTTCGTTTGCGCGGATGCAGGCTTTTGCTATCTTAGGCGTGCGTGCGGATTTTACCGCGTAACCGCAAATTTAACCGACCTCGGTCGCAAAAATTCGCCGCTAAATTTAAGCGTTAAATTTAACCGATCCGCCGCGCGTCCGGGCAAAAATAAGCAAAGCAAAACATGTGCGCCGCACGCAAGCGATTCAAGCCGCCTAATTTAGATTAATCGCGCAAAATTTATTCAACCTGATTCGCCGAAATTTGATTAAAATTAATCAAGCGGATTTTCGCTAAATCTCGCGTTAAATTTAGACGGCGAGATTTTTATTTGAGCGATTTCGTCCGAGCTCGGGTTAAATTTACTTAACCTGATTCGCCGAAATTTGCGTCAAATTTAATCATACGGATTTTACTGCCGAGCCGCAAATTTAACCGACCTTGGCTGGGCGATGCGTTCGTAGTCCTTCGCGTTTAAAATGATAGAGCGATCTAGCAAGCCTGCGTTAAAAGCAAGCTCGGCGTAGCGCGTAAATAAGCTAGGATCGGCGATCAGCTCTAACTCCTCGCAAAAGCTAAACGGCGGAACGCTGCCGGGTACGCAGTCTGTTAGCCTCGCGACCTCGTCGGGGCTCGCTAGGCTTGCTCTAGTGCCGTCCAGTGCGCGCGCGATGAGCTGCAAATCAGCCTTATAATCCGCCGGCAGCACGGCCAAAACATATCGTTTGGCGCCGCCGCCTTTTATGGCGCAAACGAGCGCCTTAGCTCCCTGTCCTAGCTGCGTGCCGCGCGCTACGGCGACCTCGGCCGAGGTTTTGGCGCTCTCATGAGATACCGCGCGAAAGTTTGCGTTTTGCGCGCTTAGCAGCTCTTTTATCTTCTCGAAAATTTGCTCGGACATCGCTATTCCTTTGGTTTAAATTTTAGTTTAGATTATACAGCAAATTTTAAAATATCCGCCTTGCCGCTCCGATTATTTTAAAGATTTAGCAAGCCAAATGCGTCTAAATTTAAATATTTTTTGGCTATTATTTTGCAAATTTGCCTTAAAATGAATGCAAAAAAACAAATTTACAAAGGAAAAATATGCAAATAGATAAAATCCAAATCGAAGCGGGCTGGAAAGAGGCGCTAAAAGAGGAGTTTTTAAGCGAAAATTTCGCCCGCGTGAAGGAAAATTTCCTGCGCGCAAAGGCCGCGGGCGAGGTCTATCCGCCAAATGCGCTGATATTTAACGCCTTTAATCTAACGCCCTTTAACGCCGTCAAAGTCGTGATCCTGGGCCAAGACCCATATCACGGCGCGGGGCAGGCGATGGGGCTAAGCTTTTCTGTGCCGCGCGGCATCAAAATCCCGCCCAGCCTGCAAAATATCTACAAAGAAATTTACGACGATTTGGGCGTTACGCAGCCAAATTCGGGCGATCTGAGCTACTGGGCGAAGCAGGGCGTGCTACTACTAAACGCGACGCTAAGCGTTAGCGCGGGACAGGCGAATTCGCACTCGGGTTTTGGCTGGCAGGAGTTCACGGACGCTGCGATCGGGAAGCTTAGCGAACGCGCCAGAAACGTCGTTTTCATGCTCTGGGGCAACCCAGCCAAAGCAAAAGCCTCGCTCATCGACGCATCGCGCCACCTCGTGCTAACGGCGGCTCATCCAAGTCCGTTAGCACGCGGCGCGTTTTTTGGCTGCAGGCACTTTTCAAAGGCGAATTTGTATCTAGCGCAGCACGGCAAAGCGCCGATAGATTGGGATCTAAACAACGCCGTTTAGAGCCGATCTAGCCGCACAAATTTTACTTTAAATCTACGCAAATAGACAAATTTAACAAAGGAGTAAAATGGCGATTTCAATCAAACTCAAAAAGCGTTGGGATGTTTATCCCGCTTTGCAAGACGTGCTTGCGGCGACTAAAAACCTTAGCGTGTCCCCC
>CAUQMN010000278.1:0-2851 GCA_963518765.1 uncultured Campylobacter sp. | reverse complement strand
GCGTTAGCTACGGATAGTTGGAAGCAGTCTGAGTCTTTTACTTTTATTTTACCGTCATTGTCTATTACTATATTTGACATAGATTTTATATCAGTAAAAGAGCCGGTCGAGGTATAGTAGCTAAGTATATCCATTACAGCCACAGCGACATTACTAGCTGCAGTAGACGCCTGCGCATCGTCCCTAGTGACATTAAGTCTAGGGATAGCTACTACAGCCACAATGCCTATTATTAAAATAACGAAAATAAGTTCTATTAAAGTAAACGCCGTTTTCAAGTCATTTCCTTTAAGATGTATTTTCAACACAAATAAAAAAAGCCCAAATTCGCTCTAGGCAAATTTGGGCTTAACATTTTGTGAGCTAAAAGCAGAAAGCTATTAGTATCTAACGCCTACGCCACCAAATCTTAGAGTGTTGTTATCTCTAGCGATTTTAGTATTTAGCTCAGCTAGACCAGGAAGTTGCCATAGTCTTTGGCAAACGCCAGAACCATTTGTCACTGTTACGCCTATTGTACCAGCATCATTATCTATAGCGCCTGTATTTACAGTAAAGCATGTTGTACCTTTAACTTGAACAGGGCTAGCAACGCCAGTCATGTCAGACAGAGTTGTAGAGAAGCGAGCTTGAGACGTATAGTATGAACCAAGATCAGAAACCATAGTTTGGATGTTTGTAGCAGCTTTTGAAACCTCTGCATCATCACGAGTCGCAGCTAGTCTTGGGATAGCAACAGCAGCTAGGATACCTAAAATAACGATCACGAAGATCAACTCAATCATTGTAAAACCTTTTCTCATACGAGACTCCTTGTGTTTATTTCTGCATACACTTATGCAGTTGGCGGAATTATATATACAAAATGCTTAAACTAAAATAAATTTACAAGAAATAATGCAAATTTTACGAAAAACGTGAATAAATAGCCTATTTTAGCCCATAGTTGCTACTTTATCGTCTGCAAAACGCCTATAAAAGTCTAAAACATAGACAAACACATCGCACAAAAAAACATAAAAAGCCAAACAAATGCTGTAAAGAGCGCTCTCAAAAACGCACTAAAAGTCTAAAAAGTAGACTATGGCGACGGAAAATGTATAAATTTAGATATTTTTAGTTAAATTCTTTAGTTAGCTTTTGCGCCAAAGAGCGCAGTTCGCGCTCGCGCTGATAGTTTTCGTAGCATTTTTGCACGTAGGCGCTAAGCAGCTCCTTAACGTCTAGGCATCTCTTCCCCCCGGTAAACGTCTCCCACTCTTTTTCAAAGCTTTGGGCAAATTCATCCTCGAGGCTTATATTATAGGATGTGGAGGCTATCTTTACCGTTATTTTTTTCATTAGTCGCGTCGCCTAAATTTACTTTCCCAGCACCGCTTCGATCTTGCGGATGACGTCGTCGCTCTCGGTGTTTTTGGTTCTTAGGTCTTCTTCTAGGCGGGCGATTTGGTTTGTTTTGGCTTCGTTTTGGGCTTTGACGCTGATTAGTTCGTTGCGTAGAGATTCGTTTTCTTCGCAGATTTCGTTATATCTAGCCAGTAGGTCGTTTACCTTGTCGGTTAGAGTGTTTAGTACTTTATCGTTATCAAACATCTTTTTCCTTAGTTTTGGTATAATTTTACGTAATTGTAACAAAAAAAGCTGATTTTTAAGGTAAAAAATGAAAAATTTTAAAATTTCGTCCAAATTTAGCCCGAGCGAGGATCAGGCCCGCGCAGTCGCTAATATCGTAGCCTCCGTAAGATCGGGTAACAAATACCAAACGCTTCTAGGCGTCACGGGCTCGGGCAAGACCTTTACGATGGCAAACGTGATAAAAGAGCTAAATATGCCCACTCTAATCATGACGCATAATAAATCCCTCGCCGCGCAGCTTTATAGCGAATTTAAGGGCTTTTTCCCTAAAAACCACGTGGAGTATTTCATCAGTTACTACGACTACTATCAGCCCGAGGCCTACATCCCGCGTCAAGACCTTTTTATAGAAAAAGACAGCTCCGTAAACGAGGAACTCGAGCGTCTGCGCCTATCTGCGACGGCGAGTCTGCTCAGCTTTGACGACGTCGTGTGCGTGGCGTCGGTATCGGCCAACTACGGCTTAGGCAATCCTAGCGAATACCAAGGCATGGTCGCGTATCTGGGCGTGGGAGAGAAAATCAACCAACGCGCGCTGCTGCAAAAGCTAGTCGATATGGGCTACAAGCGAAACGATAACTACTTCGACCGAGGCGACTTTCGCGTAAACGGCGACGTAGTGGACGTCTATCCCGCATACTGGGGCGACGAGGCGCTTCGTATCGAGTTTTTCGGCGACGAGATAGACGCAATGTATCACTTTGACGTGCTGGAAAACAAAAAACTAAAAGACGTGGGTAAATTTACGCTTTATGCCACGAGTCAGTTTATCGTGGGCGCAGACCGCCTAAAAATCGCCATCAAACAAATCGAAGAGGAGCTAGAAGAGCGGCTAAAAGAATTTAACGAGCAAGGCAAGCTCGTAGAAGCACAGCGCCTAAAACAACGAGTGGAATTTGACCTAGAAATGATGAGCAGCACGGGCATGTGCAAGGGCATCGAAAACTACGCGCGCCACCTAACAGGGCAAAAGGCGGGAGAGACGCCGTACTCGATGTTTGATTATTTCGAACTTGGCGGCAAGGACTACCTAGTCATCGTGGACGAAAGCCACGTGAGCCTGCCGCAGTTTCGCGGTATGTACGCAGGCGACCGCAGCCGCAAAGAGGTGCTGGTGGAGTACGGATTTCGCCTCCCGTCCGCGCTTGATAACCGTCCGCTTAAATTTGACGAGTTTATAAACAAACGCGCCAAATTTCTTTTCGTCTCGGCGACC
>CAUQMN010000277.1:0-2852 GCA_963518765.1 uncultured Campylobacter sp. | reverse complement strand
AAAAGCTAAAAAAGGCGTAGTGCTAGCTGCGGGCGGATTTTGCCGCGACGTATTCTTTAGACAAGTTCAAGATCCGTCTATCCTACCCACCACAGATAGCACAAACCACCCGGGCGCGACAGCGGGCGCTATGAAAGAAGCATTTAGGATCGGCGCAACTCCCGTGCAGCTAAGCTGGATACAATTCGGTCCATGGGCATGCCCTGACGAAAAAGGATTCGGCGTAGGCTCTATGTTTAACGTAAACGGAAGTTTCCGCTACGGAATTTCAGTCGATCCAAGAACCGGCAAACGCTATATGAACGAGCTAGCAGACCGCCGCACCCGCTCTCAAGCGATGTTTAAAGTAATCGACGCAAAAGCAGATATCTATCCTATCAACTTCTGCGACTCTGAGGGCGTAAAAAACATGGTCATACCTGAGCACTACACTAAACCGCTAGAGTCCGGCGTACTAAAGAAATTTGAAACTCTAGACGAACTAGCGGCGGCTTATAAAATCCCTGCCGCAGAGCTAAAAAAGACCGTCGAGAGATATAATAGCTTCGTTAAATCAGGCAAAGACGAAGACTTTGGCAAACCTATGGATAAAACCACTACAAACGGCGTAGATATCTCGAAACCGCCTTTCTACGCTATGCGCGGTACGCCAAAACTTCACCACACTATGGGCGGTATCGATATCAATACCAAAGCTCAGGTTATCTCTCTACAAACAGAGATGCCGATCCCAAGATTATTTGCAGCAGGCGAGATCACGGGCGGCGTACACGGAGCCAGCCGCTTAGGTAGCGTGGCGATAGCTGACTGCCTCACATTCGGTATGATTGCGGGAGAGAATATAGGCTAATCATAAAACGAAGTTCTCGCGAGCGCTTTTAAATGATTTCGTAAATTTCGCCCTGCGACAGACTATATGTCTAGTCTTGGGACGAAATTTACTTCTTCTATTTAGCTACGAGCATAGCGACTTAGAAAACATTTAAAATCATCTCGCGATAATTCGTTTTAAATTTGTATTTTTTGAGCGCTTTTCAGCTGCGCTTTGCTTACTGCTTTGCAAGAAACGAAGTTTGTCAAATTTTAACTTCTTCTGCTTGCAGCTGCGAGCTTGCGAAGCAGAAAACCCCAAAAATCGCCTCGAAATACTTGCAAATTTTATTTTAATTGCAGGCCGAATTTAAAGTTAAATTTGAAAATTCAGCCTGCGGTACTTTTAAATTTGAAGTCAAATTTACAAGATTTACTTTTCCAAAAAACCTTGACGTTTTGTGCGAGCAAAACCGCATCGCTGCCTTTAACTTCGCCTTGCTTGCTACGAAACGGCGATTTGCCGTCTCTACAAAAGCGCTGCACGGAGAAAACTAGATGAAACGGGAGCTTTTTGCGTTTCTAGCAAATTTAAGCCGAAAAACTTTGCTCCGAGACGAAGTATGCATTCTATCTTGGACCAAATTCTCGCTTTATCTAGCGGTTACTAGCCACGGCCGTTTTAGCTTGGGCGGCGATTTGGGAACTAGAGGGTCTTGCATGCGACGGCGATAAATTTCAGATTAAATTTAAGCTCAAATCCAAAATCCGACACAAACTCGAATTTTGCCCCGTAAGTTTAATATCAGTTTAAAATAAATTTGTATATACTTAGGGCTAAAATTTATATCCGCAAGGGGGCGAAGTTGGATAAAAATCTGAGTAAAGCAAAGTTGCAAGGCATCATGGGCGCAGTCTGCGCGGTGGCTATGAGCGCGGCATATCTCGCAGGAGAAGCCGTCTGGATCGTGCGTTTGCTCTCGCTGCTACTTGCGCTGACGTTTTTTCACTATGCGTTAGTTCGCATCGAGGAGGCATTCGGACAAAACGTTTTTAGGATTTTTAAGTACGCTTATAACGGCTTTTTAGCCATGATTTTATGCTCCGTCGCTCTTTATGTGTTTGATGAAAATTTACTCGGTTTGATCTCTAACTTCATCATCCCGCTTAGCGCATTTGCCGCGTCTATCGCTTGGGTCGTTATAAATTTCAAGCTCGCAAACGCGCTTGAATGCGTGCTTTTTAGGGTTTATGCGTGGATGCTTAGCATTAATATCGCCGCAAATTTTCTCTACGGTATGCTGGAGGTTTTAGCCCCGACGCTCATCGCTTCCGTCGTCAAATTTATGCCTCTTGCAAACGTGCTTTTTAAATTATTTACCGCAAGCGCGCTGCTTTTTGCGTGGATTAGCGTTAAATTTCCAAAAACCGAAGCGGAGTAAATTTAATCGTCAAAAGCCTTTGCTTAACCAAAATTTCGATACAATTTCTAAAATTTATCTAAAGGCTTAAATTTGCAAAATACTCAAAAAACCAAAATCCGCTGCGACTGGGCGGAGAAAAGCGAGCTGGAGCGCGTATATCACGATGAGGAGTGGGGCAGGCTCATAAAAGACGATGCGAAATTTTTCGAGCTTATAATTTTGGAGGGCTTTCAGGCGGGCATATCGTGGCACGCCGTGCTGCTTAAGCGCGAGGCGATGAGAGCGGCGTTTGACGGATTTGACGCGCGCAAAATTTCGCTCTACGGCGAGGAGCAGACGGCGAAATTTATGCAAAATCCGGCACTAATAAGAAATCGCCTAAAGCTAAGCTCGCTTGCCGCAAACGCCCGCGCATTTCTCGCAGTCGTGAGCGAGTTTGGCAGCTTTTACGACTATCTTTGGGGCTATCTGCTGCCTAAATTTGATCCAAAATTTGACGGCAAACCCATCGTAAATCACTACGAAAACATAAAGCAGATCCCTGCCACCACGCCGCTTGCGGACTTCGTCGCAAAAGAGATGAAAAAGCGCGGATTTAAATTTCTAGGCCCCACGAGC
>CAUQMN010000276.1:0-2869 GCA_963518765.1 uncultured Campylobacter sp. | reverse complement strand
GGATACAACTACGTGGTGCCCGAAGCCGCAAGAACCGCCGCGGGAAATTTTTTTGATAACCTTTTATATCCAGTCCGCTTCGTAAATAACGTCTTACAGCTTAAATTTAGCGAGGCGGGCGAGGAGACGCTAAGGTTTTTGGCAAATACGATTATCGGATTTGGCGGGCTAACCGACGGCGCTAAATACTACAATCTGCAGCGCCACGACGAGGACTTGGGTCAGACGCTAGGCTACTGGGGCGTAGGCAGCGGATTCCACGTGGTTTTACCGTTTCTGGGGCCTTCAAATTTACGCGATATGGCGGGCATGGTCGGGGATTATTATCTAGATCCCGTTAGCTACGTAAAACCGATGTTAGATTCGTTTGCGATAAAGTCTTTTCGGCAAGGCAATCTCTTGTCTTTGCACCCAGACGCTTACGACGAGCTTAAAAAAGACGCGATCGATCTGTATCCGTTTCTACGCGACGCATACGAACAGCGCCGCAACCACCTAATAAAGGAATAAAATGAAGTTTTTAAAAATCATACTACTTGCGCTTTTTAGCGCGGTTAGCCTCTTTGCGATCAGCGAGGAGCAGATAAAACCTACGATGCAAAAAGCGACGCAAGACGCTATCGAGGTGCTAAAAAACGCAAATTTGAGCAAAGACGAGAAAATAAGCAAAATTTTCGCCGTTTTTGATCCGTATTTCGACTACGAGCAGATGTCAAAGATCGCTCTAAGCAAGCGCTACAACAACCTAAGCGCCGAGCAAAAGGTCAAATTTAACAAAGCTTTTGAAGAGAGATTAAAATCAAGCTACGTCGATAAACTCTTAAGCTACAAAAACCAAACTATAAATTTTAAAGACGTAACCAAACCGAATGAAAATCGCTATTTTCTAAACGCCGACTTAGTCGGCGAGGACGGTAAAAACTACGGCTTTACGTATAAATTTTACAACGCCAAAGAGCGCGGTTGGCTCATCTACGACGTCGAAATTTTAGGCGTTAGCATCATCCAGACCTACCGCAGCCAGTTTGATAGCTTGATGGAAAACGAGAGCTTTGAAAATTTGCTTAGCAAGCTAAACTCCGTCCAAGCTCCGCAATAAGGCGCTGATGAAGAGGATTTTTAAATTTATCGTAGACTTTCCAAAAAGCGTCATCGCGGGCGTGCTAACCGCGACGCTAGTTTTTGGATATTTTAGCACCAAGCTCGAGGTTGATGCGTCTACAGAGACGCTGCTACTTGAAAACGATAAAGATCTGGCCGTCTTTAGAGACGTTTCTAAACGCTACGTTAGCCCAAACTATCTAGTCATCG
Source organism: uncultured Campylobacter sp. (assembly GCA_963518765.1). Taxonomy (GTDB): domain Bacteria; phylum Campylobacterota; class Campylobacteria; order Campylobacterales; family Campylobacteraceae; genus Campylobacter_A. Next base: position 1,558 of record CAUQMN010000276.1, on the reverse strand, counting down.
CCTACACGCCAAAAGACGATCTGCTCGCGCCTTCCACGCTTAAAAAGATAGAAAATTTAAGCCGCGAACTTGAAAAAAACGATCTTGTTTCAAGCGTCATTTCGGTACTAAATATCCCGCTGCTTCAAAGCGGAACTAACGATCTTGGCGAGCTAGTTAAGCACGTGCCAAGCCTCGCCGATACCGATATAAATAAAACCTTGGTGCGCCGCGAGTTTGCGGATAGTCCGCTATACACGAACAACCTCGTTAGCCGCGATCTAAAAACTACGGCGATCGTGCTAAATTTAAAGACCGACGAGAAATATCAAAGCATACTAAACGAGCGAAACGCCCTGCTAAACGCCAAGCTTGAGGGCAATATCACGAGCGAGCAAAAACAGCGTCTAAGCACCGTAAATGCGCAGTTTAAAGCTCACCGCGACGAAGCTCGTATAAAAGAGCACGCCGCGATCGAGCAGATCCGCGAGACGATAGCGAAATTCGGCGGAGGCGAGAGCCTGTTTTTAGGCGGGGCAAATATGATCGCCGACGATATGGTGAGCTTCGTGCGCTCTGATCTTGCGACCTACGGCGTTAGCGTGACTCTGCTTTTGGTCTTTTGTCTTTGGCTGTTTTTTAGGCAGATTCGCTACATCGTTATGCCGATTTTTATCTGCGTGATTAGCGTTATTTGGGCGAGCGGGCTGTTTGGGTTTTTCGGCTGGGAGATCACGGTGATTAGCTCAAACTACATCGCCCTTCAGCTCATCATCACGATCTCGGTCGTTATTCACCTGATCGTGAGTTACCGCGAGTTTTGCATCACAAAACCGCATCTTAGCAACCGCCAGCTGGTCTATCTCACGCTGCGCGATAAGGCCAGCCCGTCGTTTTTCGCGATATTTACGACTGTTATCGGCTTTTTATCGCTTGCGCTTTCGGATATCAAGCCTATCATAATGCTAGGCATCATGATGAGCGCGTCGATTTCTATCTCGCTGGTGCTTGCGTTTTTGCTATTTGGCTCCGCGATGGCGCTGATGCCAAAGCTCGCTCCCGTTAGGACGTTTGAGGATAAATTTAGCTTTACCAAGCACTGCGCCGTGTTTGCGCTAAATTACAGCCGCGCCGTTTACGCGATTAGCATTGCGGTGCTTATTTTCGGACTTTACGGCATCTCAAAGCTAAAGGTCGAAAATAGTTTTATAAGCTATTTTAAAGATACGACCGAAATCCACAAAGGCATGCAGGTGATCGATACGAAGCTAGGCGGCACGGTGCCTGTTGATATATTGATCAAATTTAACAAGCCCAAATTTGAGCAAAGCGCGGCCAAAAACGAGCCTAAGGACGAATTTGACGACGAGTTTGCCGCTAGCGCGAACGAGGATAAATATTGGTTTAATCAGCACAAAATCGATGTCGCAAAAAAGGTGCATAACTATCTAGAAAACAAGCGCTTTATCGGGCACGCCAGTATCCTAAACACTGTCTTAAAGAACGTCGATCGCATCACGCACATGACATCCGACGGCCTCAAGCTCTCGATCCTAGACGAAAAGAACCCGCCCAAAGA
>CAUQMN010000275.1:0-2879 GCA_963518765.1 uncultured Campylobacter sp. | reverse complement strand
GAAAATTTCGACGTCAAACAGCTGGCTAAATTTGAGCTAAGCGGCGCGCAAATCATGCTCGCGCTCAAAAATACCGCGCTAAAAGTAGCCGTGCGCGAGGACGGGATATTTACGATGGGCGACTTTGAAAGCGAGATCAAACGCGAGATGAGCTCAAATTTCGGCGAGGATAAGAAGGTCGGGTTTTAATATAAATATTATAAAGGAATCACTATGGTGCATGGAAAATTTAAATTTGATACAGTAGGGCAGGGTCTATTTTATTGGGGCATCCTTAATGATAACAATCGCCAATTTAGTTTCGTATATGACTGCGGAAGCACAAGCAAAACTAGAATCGACGAAAGGGTTGAAAACTTCAAGGAAATACTAGGGTGTTGCCAAGAGCTAGATATGCTTGTGATTTCGCACTTTGATGAAGACCATATGAACGGTATAAGAGAACTTCTAATGGATACTAAAGTTGAAAGTATTTTTATCCCATATTATCATCTAGATGATTACTTGCTTTTTGTATGCTTTATATACGGTTACGATATAGCTGCAAACATAAGAAATATCATACTTGTTCCTCCAACTGATGCTATAAAAAATGAGACGGAAGGAGATAATGAGACGGAAGGAGATATTGAAAATATAGATAACAATGACCTTGGTTTAGATCCTAGAAACGGTATTCCCGACAATCTTAAGGTAGATAATATAAATATATTCAAAGCCAATAAGATAAAGTTTCAACTTAAAAAAATCTGGGAGTTTAAATTTTACAACGTAGAATTAAAACCCAAAGACTATGATGGTATTGAAAGTGAGATAAAAAAGAAACTCGATGGCTCTTCTTTGGAAGAATTTATCAAAAAACCCGACTCAAAAAAGAAATTGCAAGATATTTACAAAAAATATATAAAAACCCACCACGGTAATAGCAAACAAAACCAATCCAGTTTATGCTTATACCACGGCCCGTGTGACGATCTACGACTATTACTGCGATGCCGTTGCATATGTGGTTTTGACTGGTGTAGTCTTTGTAAATTAAGGCCAAGCCATTACCTTTGTGACTTTTGCAAGTTCCGATTGCGTAAACCAAGGTTTTGTGAATTAATATCAAGCGGTACTATTTTGACCGGCGATATATCGCTAGTCGATAGCACCTCTGATAAAGAAAACCTATACTACAAGTCTTTTATACAATGTTTTGAAAAATATCTAGAAAAGACGGGTATATTTCAGATACCTCATCACGGCTCAAAAAATACTTGGAACAAACAAATACTAGAAGATTTTCCAAATTCTATTTTTGTAAATTCCGCCGGCGAAAACAACCACAACCATCCAGATAGAACGGTATTGTGTGATATATTAAATGAAAGTAGGATTATTAGATTCTCCAATGAGAGGTACGGAGTATATTATGAAATACGATTTTAACTATTTTGGCTTTTTAGTGCGCCTAGTTTTTAGTGTAAAATTAACAAAGCGACCACACTTAGGCTATTTTTTCATATAGCGACTTAAATTTAACTAACTGAATTTAGGTAAACCTCGGCGTAAATTTAAAAGGATTTTTAAAATGAGCGATTTTTTACTACGCCAAGCAAAGCTATTTTTAGGCATCGCAGCCCTTTGCGCTCCGCTATGCGCGATTATCTACCTTATATCAAAAGAGTATTTTGACGAAATTTTAGTCGGTATTTTCATCACGTATATTTTCCTGCTCGTTATTTTCGTTTTTAAATTCATCAAGCTACTTTTAGGCTTTAGAGACGAGGACAAAAAGCCCGTTTGGGAGCAAATTTTAACTTGGCTGTCAAATATCGCTTAAATTTAGCCGACGCTAAATTCTATCTTTTAGAAGCTCATACGCTTCATCGTTTTCTCTTCTGCCGACGACTAAAACGATGATTGTTATCTGGGCGTCTTTTACTTGATAGGCTAGTCGGTAGCCCGCATCTCTTAACTTGATTTTGTAGATATTTTCGTAGCCGCGTAGTTTATCTTTGGCTATTTTGGGGTTTTCTAGGCGCTCGGCGAGCTTCTTTTTAAACTGCACCTTTATGCTGTTATCCAGTTTTTGCCACTCTTTTAAAGCACTTGGCAAAAATCCTAACTCATAGCTCATCTAAGCTTACTTTTACGGGCTTTTCGCCGCTTGTCAGCGCGGTATCCACGGCTTTACTTAGATAGTAATCGTCTATTATTTCGGTCATCTTTTCATACACGGTGCTTGGTACCAGATAGGCGCTAGGCACATTATGGTTTAGTATCGCTACTACGTTGTCTCCAGCTTGCTTTAAAATTTGAGCCGGGGATTTTTTTAGTTCGCTTATGCTAGCGGTAAAATTTGCTTGTATGGTTCGCATTTTTATCCTTTATTTGATATCTAAAATAGTATTAGATAAGGTATAAAATATAGCTTAAATCTAGTGCTAAATTTACGCTAAAACCAAAACTACCCGCCAAACCCCTCGCCCGCTTTTAAAATTTCATCCCTTAACCTCTCGTGCCCTGCTGATAGGGCCGCGATCTTAGCTAGTTTTTCATCCTTTATCTGCGCAAATTCGCTCTTTAACGCCGATAAAATTTTATTTAAAAATGACGCGTTTCCCAGCATCTCATTTTCAAATTCGTATAAATTTAGCGACAGCAAAACGCGGTCTTGCACCTCTTCAAAGCTTGGGATAAAGAGCGCAAAGCCGCTTTGCTCGTGCGCGCGCATCGAGCCTGCTATCTTTTCTTTTAGAAAATACACGGCGATTTTAACGGCGTTTTCGTAGTTTGCGGCAACTTTGAGGTTTAGCTTTTCAAAAAACAGCGCCGTCTTTTGCAGTCCTTTAAATTTCGCCGTCTCATAGTCTCGCAAAAACGTCCTATACACC
>CAUQMN010000274.1:0-2879 GCA_963518765.1 uncultured Campylobacter sp. | reverse complement strand
CTCTACTTCACTACGTTCGTAGCTGCAAGCAGAGCGCATTCCTTTAGATGAAGCAAGAAATTCTCTTTCTTTATCCCTTTAAATTTAGCCAGTCTGTGTTTAGCATATCCCCAAAAGTTTTCTATGCCGTTGATATGATTTTTGCCGTTAGCGAATTCATTTTTAGAGTGCTTCGCTCTATAATGAGCTTTAGCCCCATAATCTACGAGTCCGTCATAAGCCTTCGGGCAATCAGAATAAATAACACTCTCGTCTAATTCGCTCTTGTGCTTGCACTCTCTTTGAGAAACTCCGATAATATCGGTATCAGTTCATTAGCAGAACAGTCTTTAACTATCTGGGTATAGACCTTACCGTCACGTTTTAGCATTCCGAACACCGGTGTTTTATTTGCTGCTCCTCTACCCCTCTTACCTCTTACTTGTTTAGATCCAAAGTAACTTTCATCTATTTCAAAGCGAAGCTTCTAGGCGAGCTTGCGAGCTGGAAATTTCACCTGAAAACTTAGATATCTTTTCGCACTCTTTAGACATCAAAATTCTGATATTTTTAGTTATTTTCTCAAAGAGAGCGCAAGCGCAAGGTTGATTGTTTTTTCTGAGATATTAGTAAATTCTGCTATTTTTACGGCTTCTATATCGGCTGAGAAATACCATAAAATTTCTCTAAATTTCTTTTCCGAAATTCGGGAACGGACTATATATTTGTTTTTCATCGAACTCATCGTAACTTAATGCTCCTTATGTTTACATTAAGTTCTGTTGAGCCAAATTTTTTAGTTTTAACAACTATAATAGCAAAATTTTAAAGGAATTCTATGCGTAAAATTTTATTTTTTGTTTACCGATTTGGCTGTTCGGAACGAGCTGCGAGGAGGCGATAGAGCTTAGCACCGAAGAGTTTATTAAGCGTGACCGCAACGACACGGCTACTGCGCTAGCGGGCGAAAAGGCGGCGCAAATTTGCCTGGCTGAGTACGGCCAAGAGCATGAGAGCACGATCATAGCATTAAACAACTCGGGCAGCTTTTTTATATTTGCGGGCGAGCCGCAAAAGGCGCTTGAAGCTTATGAGCGCTCGCTAAAAATTTTACAAAAAGGGCTCGGAAAAGAGCACAAAGCGCTGGCAAAGCCCTATCACGGCGTAGCTATCGCGCAGTCCGCTCTTGGGAGATACGATGAAGCGATAGCGAATTTCGGCTTGGCAATCAGATGCTATAAGCTTGGCGGCGAGAAGATGCAAAAAAGACCTGATGAGCTGCTACGCGGGGTTTGGCGATACGCTTTATAAAACGGGCGATTTTACCGGCGCGTATGCAAACCACTCCGCGGCGTTTAAAATTTTCTAGGAGGTTTTTGGCGCATGTGTCAGCGTTTATCGCGGGCAAAATATTACGCGCTATTAGCGGGCGATCTGGCGGCAACCAGCAATAAAAGCGAGGCGCTAAAAACTACGAAAAATCACTTAAAATTTTGGACGAAATTTTAAAACAAAGCACGGAGGATGAATGTGCGAAATCGTTAAAAGACGAGGTAGGAGCTAAATTAAAAGAACTTTAAATCAATTTGCGTTTTAGCAACTGATTTTGTCACGCAAATTTACCTTACTCTTGCGCTTTACGGCGCTTTAAATTTACGGTATAAACCCTACCGCTTCATCTTTCTGCCAATCAGCGCAAAAATCACTATCACGCCGGCGATCATCAGCCCCGCCTTGACGTAAAACGCCCTCCTCTCGCGCAGGGCTTCAGGCGAGCTGGTTTTGAGCCGCATCTTGACGCTAGTGCTACCCGCCGTTACGCTTAGCGTATCGCCCGCTAGGCCTTTTAGCTTCACGCTTAGCGTGTTTATGCCGCTTTGTTTTATTTGCGCTTCGGCAAAACCGGAGACCCTATAAACATAGCGCGTCATGAGGTCGTTGAAGTCTTTGGGGCGGAAAAATATCTCGTAGGTCTTATCCGCATCCACGCCTAGCACGTCGCCGTCTCGCGCGTCGAAATATGGGTTTTGCGGGGTTTTGGTTTTAAAACTCCACTTTATCTGCTTTAGCTGCGCGCCCGCGTTTTGGGCGTTTGCTTGCTCGTAGCTAAAAAGCCTCGTACTGCGCGCCGAAATCAAAAACCTCGCGCGCAAAAGCCGCAAACTGCCCTTTGCTAAATTTAGAATTTACGTCGTTTTTACTCGTAATGACGTGCAAATTTTGAAGCTTTCGCCCATCTTTAAATATTTCAAAATCCTTAAATTTTACCTCGCCCGCATTTGCGTTAAACTCGATGCTAACGGGATTTGCTGTAATCTTGCACTCGGGGAAAGGATCCGGGATCTCGCCGCTAAAATAGGGCGTCACCGCAGTAGAGCCCGGAAATTTGACGAAAGGCTTGCTAGAGCCGGTGAAATTATCAAATTTAGCGTCTTTTATTTTTAGATTTTTATCGGCGCAGACGTTGGTATAAAACCGCCCCGCGCCCGTATCGCTCGCACCTCTAGCGCAAAAGGCGTTAAGCCTCGAGTTACCCATCTCAAAGACGAAGGCGTTAAATTTGTCCTTAGACGCGAGCGCGTAGCCGACCTCATCGACGCTTAGATTTAAAAACGCGAATCGGTGATATATCGCCGAAAACAGCCCGTCCACCGCCTCTTTGAAGTCATTTTTATAAGCGATGTTTTCAAGAATATGTCGCGACTTATATCCAGCTGCGATAGCTCTACTAACGGGGTCTGCGCCGCTAAATTTAGCCCGTCCGGCCGTCTCATCGTGGCCCATGTATTCGTTTTGGGCGCTATACTCGGCGTGATTTTTGGCGGCTTGGCTTAAAATTTGATTTTGTTTTAGAGCAGAGAGTCCGGAGCCGCGACGGTACTCGTTTAGATACGCTACCG
>CAUQMN010000273.1:0-2900 GCA_963518765.1 uncultured Campylobacter sp. | reverse complement strand
GGATGATACGGTGGGGCTTTTAAGAGAGCGAAAAAAGCGCCCTAAAAAGCCCTTTGCCGTGATGTGCAAGGATATCGCGCGTGCTAAAAAATACGCACGAATTTCGCCCGAAGAAGAGCGGCTTTTAAGCTCAAATTTAAAACCGATCGTCGTTTTGCAAAGCTTGCCGGACGCACCGGTTCCGTCAAATTTAGCGCCGGGGCTTAATAGAATCGGCATATTTTTGCCATACACGGGCGTTCATCTCTTGCTTTTTGAGTACCTAGAGGGCGACGTCATCGCTACATCAGCCAACGTATCGGGCGAGCCCATCATCTATGGCGAAAAAGATCTGCTAGAAAAGCTTGGCACCGTGATAGATTTTTACCTAGATAACGACCGCGATATCCACTCGCCAAGCGACGATAGTATCGCGTTCGTAGCGGGCGGCGAGCCTATATTTATCCGCACCAGCCGCGGCGTGCATCCTAAGTTTATCCGCACGAAATTTAAAAGCGAAAAGACCGTTTTGGCAGTTGGAGCGGAGCTAAAAAATCAGTTTGCGATATTTAAAGGCGGCGAGCTGATGGTGAGCCCATATATCGGCGATCTAAAAAACGTCGCTACCTATGAGCGGTTTTGCGCGCTCATTAGTCTTTTTAGCGAGATTTACGAGCTAAAATTTGACGAGATCGTAGCCGATTTGCACCCGCATTTTTTAAACCTAAAATGGGCGCGCGAATACGCCGCGAATTTGGGCTCAAATATCACGCAAATCCAGCACCATCACGCGCATTTGCTATCGGTGATTTTAGAAAACGATCTGGACGCAAAGCGCGAGTATCTGGGCTTTTGCTTTGACGGTACGGGGTACGGTGCGGACGGGAGCGTCTGGGGCGGAGAGATACTAAAAGTGCGCGGCAAAGAGTATGAGCGAGTTTGCAAATTTGACGAAATTTTGCTGATCGGCGGCGAAGCTAGCGTAAAAAATATCCGCCAGATCGCTTATGCCGCTATTTTAAAATATGATTTAGAGCGCGAGGCAGAGGCGTTTTTAGCCAAATTTGAGCCCGCTAAGCTAAAAAATCTAAAAATCCTGCACGAAAAGCAAATAAACTGCGTCAAAACCAGCTCGCTTGGACGAATTTTTGACGCGTTTGCGGCGGTGATCTTGGGGCTTGATAGCATCAGCTACGAGGGCGAGGCGGGGATGAGCCTAGAGGTACTTTTTGACGCAAATTTAGACGCCTGCTACGAGTTTGAAATCATGAACGACAAAATTTGCTTTAAAGAGGCCTTTAAAAGAGCTCTAAAAGACGATGCTAAAACGGCTGCGACGGGCTTTATAAAAGGGCTTGCGAAGCTCGTATCAGACGTAGCTTGCACGCAGCCTAACGACGTCTTGCTAGCAGGCGGAGTTTTTCAAAATAAAGCCCTGCTTGAAAATGTAATTTTAATTCTTAAGCAAAAAGGTAAGAAATATTACATAAATAAAAATTTTACTGCCAATGATTCGAGTATAGCTATCGGTCAAATCGCATTTGCATTAATATAAATTAAAGTTTCCTGATGTATAATATGTAATATTTTCTTTAAGGAGGCGATAGTGGAAAACATCATCAGGTTTAGCGTATCGTTGCCAAAACAACTCCTAGATGAGCTAGATAGCAAGATAGGCGCTCAGGGCTATGCTTCAAGAAGCGAATTTACTCGTGATTTGATTAGAGAAAAGATAGTAAACGACAGCTGGAAAAATGCCGACGAGGATCTAATCGGCGTTTTGACGCTCATTTACTTGCATCATCAAAGCGATTTAGTCGCTAAGATGATGGACTTGGAACATAAATCAAATCTAAACATCACTTGCACTACGCATATTCATATGGATCACGACAACTGCCTTGAAACATTGATATTACGCGGTAAAGCAGGATTAATAGAGAAATTTTCCGAGAAGATAGGCGGACTAAAAGGCGTGAAATTTTCAAAACTCACTAGAGCCGCCGTTCCTCACTCGTAGGCTAGCAGATTTCATCCGTTTGGCTTGGTTGGGTCAGGCGGATGAATTTTATATCTATTTATTTTATATTTTTCTAGCGTAAATTTTATTTATAATTTACGCAGGATTTTTATGTTTAATTTGTTTAATGCTCTTTTACGTTAAAACTAGATATTAATTTTAATCAGTTTAAATCGATGTTTTTATTTTTTAAAATTCACTCCTTTAAATTTGTCGTTATTTGATGTTAAATTTTTGCATATTTTTAAAAACTAAGCTTAAAATTTATCTCTTTAAGCTTCCAAAAGGCGCGATAATTTCCGGCGCTTGCCGCTTTTTGGCGCAAAGAAAAGCAAAATGCGGCAGATTTAAGCTTACGCATAGGCGTGATTTTGTGCCGCAAAACGGCGATATTTGCGCGCTTAGAATTAAAATAAAAGCGCCCATAAGCGTGCTTTAAGAATCGGCTGATTAAATTTTACGGTTTATGACCGTTTGCGCCGCTAAAGTCTGCCGCATTTAAACGGCAAACCAAAAAACGCCGCCAAAACTGCGGTATTTTCGCTATTTCTTTACATTTTGATTTTGTTTTTGCTAAAATCGCGCGATTAATTTATCTAGGATTTAAGGCAAAATTTTTTTAAAATTTCGTCCAAAACGAGGAAAGCTCGGGTATCTTGTCCATACTTGCCGCGATTTTTGCGAAGGTACCGCAAGAACGGATTTTGAGCAGATTTTACGATTATTTTTACACATAGATACGGGCGCGGTTTTGGTAAATTTAGCCTGTAAAATCCGTTTGTTTTATGGGTAATGGGCGGCGTTTTTTAGGACTTGAGTAAAGCTCGAGATAATCGGAGGCGGGCTATGCGGTGCTCTACCGGGCGGGGCGACAAGGATAATAAAATGAGTGGAGTAGAAA
>CAUQMN010000272.1:0-2900 GCA_963518765.1 uncultured Campylobacter sp. | reverse complement strand
CATCAAGCTTGGCTGGACGGGCTGATAGAATTTTCTTTAAAAAATAAATAGACAGCGGGCTTTATCGGCGGTTAAATTTTGATTGCCGATAAAGCCGAATTTGAATTATTTCGCAGTCTTCACATCTAAATTTTACTTCATACATAATGCCGCGGGCGAGACAGCAACTCGCTAGATATGCATACTACGCAAAATTCATAAGGAAAATTGAGCAATCAAAGACGGCAAAGACCTAGAAGCCGATTGCGAAAAAAATTGACTCAAAAGGTGAAATCTTAGTCTGAAAAATCTCAACGACCATTTAGCGCCCGGCGCTCGCGGCAAAGGACTGGGCGGACGGCTAGTAAATTTTATGCTTGAGCGCGCGCCGGAATTTGGCGTCAAAAACATCGTCGCGCTGATTTTTTCTAGCAACGCCGCGAGCCTAAATTTGTTTGCGAAATTCGGCTTTACGCACTGGGGCGAGCTGCCCAAAGTCTGCGATATGGGCGGCAAACCGGAAAGTCTAACGATACTGGGTAAAAATTTAAGCTAATCCAAAAGCTCGGCCGCAAATTTATCTTCGTTAAATTTCCTTCCTAAAAAGGCGCAAACCTCGCGCGCATCGCGAAGCGCGTTAGCCATGCAGCTAGTAGCTCCGGGGCTTGGCGTCATGTTAAAGTTAATGCCCTCGCCGGTGTTTATGCCCGCTTCTACAAGCATCAAACGCCCGCTTGTTTTATCCAGCACCTGCGGGCGCACTCCGCCGAAATTTCGCGCATAGCTCACGTCTTCATAGGCTAGCGAAGGCACTATCTTTCGCGCCGCTTTGACGAATAGGCGGCGATTTATACAGGGGATTTCGTAGGCGAAATTTTTAAATAGATAATTTCTAATCTCCCTATCGCAAAGCAGCTCAAACATCGACCTAGCCACCCTGCCGTCAAACCTCAGCGTCTTTAAAAAGTCCCAAAACGTCGCGCTTCCGCGGTATCGCTCGAGCTTTGGCATCATTAGCGCGGTGGGACCAAACCTCGTGCGCCCGTCCGCTAGGATATCGGCGTCGCCGTGTAGCGCAGCAAAAGGCAGCTTTGGATTTTGCACCATATAGACCTTGCCCTTTAGCAGGCGTTTGTCGCTCATATAAAAGCTCCCAGCTACTGGCAAACAGCTGTAATCAAGCCCATAACCCATCTTGTGCGCCAAAAACAGCGAATGCGCGCCCGCATCGACCACGACGTAGTTTGCGCTAAATTTGCGCCCGTCTTTAGCCGTGAGGCAAAAGCCGTCGCTAGCGCGGACTATCCGCTCTATCTCGCAGCTTAAAAACACCTTCGCGTCGCGGTTTTCCTTAGATGCGGCGTCGCAGGCGTTTTTTACGAAGCTCTTAGCCGCGCGCCCGAAATCAATCGTCGTGTATTCGCCGCTTTGCACGCCCATCGCCACGATCTCTTCGCTTCTGTCGCCGCTTTTATCGGCGTTTAAAACGACGTTTGGCTCGAGGATTTTTAGCTCGTCTTTCTCAAAAAGCCGTAAATACGGATAAATTTCGCGAAATTTACTAAATCTCTCGCGCAAAGCCGCGCTCTCCTCCTCGCCTACGCCTAAAACCATCTTTTGGTGCGAGAACATAAACTCGCCCGCGTAGCCGTGCATCAGCGCGTATTTTACGACCATGCGCGCCGCGACGCTTACCTTTTTGGCTTTTTCAAAATCGTAGTTCGTTTCTATATCGCCGCAATGGATCGTCTGCGAGTTACACTCTCCGCGCGAATTTAGCGTCGCTAAGTCTTCGTATTTTTCAAAAAGCGCAAGGCTTTTTACGTCCGTGTAGCACGCGATCTGATAAAATAGCGCGCAGCCCGAAATTCCGCCTCCTACGACGGCTACTTCGTAATGTCTCTTCATAAAAGCTCCGTAAATTTTTGGCGTATTTTGCCTAAAAATGCTTAAATTTGATTGAGTTTAATGGGTTTTAAAAATGCGTCGGCACGGCTAGCGGCGGCAAATTTAAAAGCTAAATTCGCCGCCTAAATTTATGCTATTTCGCGCCATTTTGCGCTTTAAACTCCGCCAAAAGCTCCTCGTCGCATTTTGGGCAGTATTCGTGCTCGCCGCTGATGTAGCCATGCTTAGCGCAGACGCTAAAGACCGGCGTTATAGTGATATAGGGTAGCTTGTAGTTGTTTATCACTCCGCGCACGAGGTCCTTGCAGGCCGCAGCCGAGCTGATGCGCTCTTTCATATACAGGTGCAGCACCGTGCCGCCCGTGTAGGAGCTTTGCAGTTCGTCTTGCAGATCGAGCGCCTCAAACGCGTCGTCGGTGAAATTTGCCGGCAGCTGCGTGGAGTTGGTGTAGTAGATATTTTCGCCAAAACCGGCCTGGATGATGTCGGGATAGCGCTTTTTATCCTCTTTGGCGAAGCGATACGTCGTGCCCTCGGCAGGCGTGGCTTCGAGATTATAAAGGTTGCCGGTGCTCTCTTGAAACTCGCGAATTTTACCGCGCAAAAACTCGATCATCTCGGTTGCAAACTCTCGCCCGAAATCGGTCGCGATATTTTCCTTGTCGTTCGTGAAATTTCGCAAAAGCTCGTTCATGCCGTTGATGCCGATGGTGCTAAAGTGATTATTAAAGTGCTTTAGATAGCGCGCGGTGTAGGGATACAAGCCGCGTTCGTACATCTCCTGGATAAATTTGCGCTTCTTTTCTAGCGTAGATTTGGCTAAATTTAGCAGATACTCAAGGCGGGTGTAGAGTCCCGTTTTTTCGCCTTTATATAGGTAGCCCAAGCGGGCGAAATTTAAAGTCACAAAGCCGATAATGCCGGTCATCTCAGCGCTACCGAAAAAACCACCCCCGCGGTTTAGCAGCTCGCGTAAATCAAGCTGCAAGCGGCAGCACATCGAGCGCACGTGG
>CAUQMN010000271.1:0-2908 GCA_963518765.1 uncultured Campylobacter sp. | reverse complement strand
ACTACGTCGCGGTCAAGGTCGCGGATCCCGAGTTTGCGATCTTTACTCTAAAACTCAAGATAATATTTTTCTCGTTTATGATACTGCTTGCTATTTTAGTCATAGCTTATTTTATCATCCGTCTTTCGCTGCGTCCGCTTTACCGTCGTATCGACTTTTTAAACGGCTTTATCAGAGATACTACGCATGAGATAAACACGCCTCTTAGCGTCATTTTGATGAGTATAGAGATGTTTGAAACCGATCCGAAAAAATACCTAAATAACATAAAAACCGCCTCCAAAACGATCTCGACGCTTTACGAGGATCTCACGCTGGTAAAACTTAGCGGTAAAGATGACGTCGCAGCAACAAGCTTTAGCCTGAGCGAGCTGGTGCGCGAGAGGATCGGGTATTTTGGGCTAAATTTGGAGCAAAAAAATATAAACCTAAGCACGCAAATCGCCGAGGTGCAGCTACGCTCGTCCTATAAAAAAACGAGAAAAATCATCGATAATCTGCTCAGCAACGCCATAAAATACTGCGACGAAAACGGCTCGGTGAGCGTAAATTTAACTCCCGCAGCGCTCGCGATATCAAACAGCGGCGCGGGCATAGCGAAGGAAAATTTGCCGCGGATTTTTGAGCTTTACACGCGGTTTGACGAGCGAAACGGCGGTTTTGGTATCGGGCTTCATATCGTTAAAACATTTTGCGAGGAGCTCGGGTTTAAAATCTCGTGTAAAAGCGGCGGGGGGCTAACGGAGTTTCGCGTCAGTTTTGGCGGTAGCGCGCAAATTTAGTCCCGTTTGGCAGGCGGTACGGTTGCCTTCAAATTCGGCTAAATTTGATATACGAGCGGGTGTAGAGCAAGTCCGAGCGGCAGATTTGCGAACGCCTTATCTTAGTCAAAATGCTCTCGCGGACGTCTGGGTATAAATTTACCCATTTGCCGAATTTCTGCCGTCCTGCCCTTTGCGTAAGATGCGCTTAAATTTGCTCTCTTGCGTTAAATTTCGCCATTTTATACCGACGCTTAAATTTTAACGGCTTTGGATTTTGACACGAGACGGGCTTGATTTTACGTAAGCCGACGTTATGTTTATCGTTGCCGTCGCAGCGTAAGACGAGCTCAAAATTTCCACGCGCCGTAACTATAAGGACAGCCGTTTTGCCGCATTTGCCAAATCGCGCCGTCCGTGCGTAAACCTTGTTAAATTTGTAAGCACGGATATGGACCGTATCGCCGGCGCCGCGCCGTAAAATGCGCCCAATCTTTGCGCCCGTACGCGCTAGCCGTTTTGCCGCTCGTTTGCGCGCCTGCCACTATAGTTTTGTTTAAATTTAACTGCTTTTTTATTTTAAAAATGTAAAATCTCGTTTAAAAACTTAAGGCTAAAAATGACTGCGCTCCTCGTCGCCGAATACATCGGCATCGCCTCGGCAGCCACGAGCGGATTTATCTTCGCGGTTAAGCGCGACTGCGACTGGCTGGGTATCTTTATCGCCGCGCTTCTGACTGCGCTTGGAGGCGGATTTATGCGCGACGCTATTGTCTCGCGCCCGCCGTATTCGTTTACGCACTACGCTCCGTGCATTATCGTGATGGCGATGCTCTTTTTATCGGCGTTTTTGCGCCTGCACAAGCGAAGCGATATCGAGAAAAAATTCCTTTTCGTCACCACCGATGCCGTGGATTTGGTGAGTTTTTCTATCGTTGGGGCGATCGTGGCGCTACAGTTTGGCTACAACGTCTTTGGCGTCGTGCTGCTAGCGCTTTGCAACGGCGTGGGCGGAGGCATGATGCGCGACGTGCTGTTTAACGAAGTGCCGTGGTGCCTAAAAACCGGGCTTTACGCGACGGTTAGTATCGTCGTGGGACTGCTTTATTTTGCGATGGATTACGCCGGGCTTACTAGCGTGTTTTGGGTGATGGGGCTTTTGGCGTTTGGTATCGCGTTTAGACTTGCGGCGTATTACCTTGGCTGGCATTTGCCTAAGCTACAGAAGTGAAACCGCTTTATTTTTGACGAGGCGCTAAATTTATAGCGCAACGGTAGCTTTTTGCTTGCTTGAAAGCAAGCCTGGGCGCTAAATTTTATGCGTTCGCGCCCAGTACCGCCGTAAATTTAAGTTTTGCCTGGTGCGTTTTGTCGCTACCATTTTACTTTTCCTCCAAACGGCACGTCTACATAATGCGCGTTTTGATAGCCTGGTCGTCGTATTACAGTCGGAAACGCCTTTTTTAAAAGGCCCCTTAAAATATCGCACCTTCTATCCTCTCCGTCATCTATATAGAGATAGTGATATGCCGAAGCTTTGTCTAAGTATAAAGCGATACCGTATCTAGCCGGATACTCGGGCGTAAACGGTCGCTCGTCGATACTGGCGGCCTGTAACGTAACGCATATCTTGCTAACGCCGCCCACAGGCATGTATTTCGTGGTTATAATGGCGCTGCCGCCTTCGTCGGAGTTAGCGCCCGCGGTATGATTTAGCGCCAATGCCGCGGGAAGTAGCTCGAAAGTATCTTCCGCAGGTTCTATACCGATAGTTGCCGTAGGGCCGATGGCGGCGTAAATACTGCGTAGCACAGTCTGAGGCCCCTCATAAGTAGCTTTAAATTTTATATGCGTATCGCCAGTAGTAGTTACGTGATTTATCACGTCGTTTATCGTAGATTTAATCTGCGTAGCCATCGCAACCGCCCACGCATCGTCTCTGCTTGCTTGCAGTCTAGGTATGGCTACGGCGGATAGTATGCCTACTATAACGATGACTAGTATAAGCTCCATCATCGTAAACGCGTGGAGTAATTTTACATTACGAGCACTAAACGGCTCTTTACTCTCTCTCTCTCTTAAAAAGTCGTTTCACCTTTTTCCTTTTTACAGCGAAATTTTGCGGATTATATCTAAAAGTAAATTTA